>CAZBDF010000138.1:9079-10253 GCA_964490385.1 uncultured Lentimicrobiaceae bacterium
TAAATTTTTACAAAGGTAAAAATAGAAAAGCAGTATTTTACCTGGTTGGCGTTTTCTCCCCGTACATTTGTGCTACAATACCTGAACCAGTACCTGGTTCTATTTCTTTAAAGGCCATGGAAACGCCAAATGCGCAACGCAAAACCCTATTCCCCCAACTCCCTGTAAAGTAGTTTTTGTTTGGTGGCAGCCGAACGTCCACTTGCACCTTCGGGCATGAGTGCTACGGCACGGCGCACGGCTTTTGCGCCAAATCTTTTTCTAACGTGGTCGAGGGCCTGGTAGAGGTTTACCATTTCGGGGGTATCTTCAAACATATCGAGTTGTTGCACGCCACTCACCAACTGGCTGAAACGTACCCCAATCAACCGGATGAGCATGCGCCGCTGGTAGAGGCGGTCGAACAGCTCCAGCGCCATCTTCGTTAGCGTGTGATCGAAGGAAGTATAGGCAACGCTTCGCTGCAAGGTGTGTGTGTCGAAATTGGAGTAGCGTATCTTTACCGTTACACAGCCGGTAAGTTTTCCCTGCTTCCGCATCTGGAAAGCGATTTTTTCTACCATCGTACTGAGTATTTCGCGCATGCGCACCACATCAATGGTGTCCTGCTCAAAAGTGTTTTCGGTGCTGATGGACTTTTGCTCCGAATAGGGTTTTACCGGTGCATGGTCGATGCCGTTGGCTTTTTTCCAAATGTCGGTGCCATTTTTTCCCATTAGCTTTTCCATCATTTCGGGTGGGATGAGGCTCAGGGTATGGATATTCACCACACCCATCGACCGCAGTAGCTGGAAGGTCTTGAGCCCGAGCATGGGGATTTTGCGGATAGACAAAGGCCCGAGGAATGGCATTATCTGTGGGCGGCTCACCTGGATTTCGCCATCGGGCTTGGCTTCCCCGGTGGCGATCTTCGATACGGTTTTGTTTACCGAAAGCCCCAGCGAAATGGGCAGGCCGGTTTCTTTGATAATGCGCTGCCGCAGCTCCTGCGACCATTTCATCGAACCAAAGAAGCGGTCCATCCCCGTGATATCGAGGTAGTGCTCATCAATGGAAGCTTTTTCATAAACGGGAGCCTGTTCAGCAATTACTTCGGTGACCATGCGCGAAAACTTGCTGTATTGCTCCATGTCGCCACGTACAACAATGGCATCGCCGCAGAGGTTGAGTGCCA
>CAZBDF010000139.1:0-10247 GCA_964490385.1 uncultured Lentimicrobiaceae bacterium
CCCAGCATTGCTCCGGCGATTACATCCGAAGCCCAATGTGCATCGCCATACATTCTTGAAATCCCCACCATAGCAGCCAGCGAATAAGAAGTTAGCCCTACCCACAACTTATCGTTGTAATATGTGCTAATGGCTGTTGCCGCAGCAAATACCACAGTAGTATGCCCCGATGGAAATGAATTGTGCTGAAAGCCGCCAAAAGGCCCGCCCCAGTATGTAGCATCCGGGGGATCAGATTCGTAGGGCCGTTTTCGTTGAAAAATATTCTTAAAAACAAAAGAATAGGTCCCCGCGATAATAATTGCTTTTCCCGTTACCAAAGCAGCCGTTTCGGCCTCAGGGTTTTTAGCAGCCAAACCGTAAATATACATTGACCCAAAAATGGGAATAAGATACCAGGTGCCCAGCGGGTCAAAAAAATAATTATTGAGCTTATCTTTTGTTTCGGTGCGGTTGCCTTGGAAGAATTGTTGAATTTCCTCATCCTGGGTATAAACCAGGGTTGTAACACCGGCAAAACCGGCAAATCCAATCCACTGGTTTTTGTTCCATCGCAAGGGTGCAACCGCCACATCCCTGGCATCGGTCAAATAGGAAAATAAATATTCCTTGTTGAGTTTCAGGTATTCCTTTTCTTGTGGTTTGATGGCGCCTTGTGAAAAGGCAAGTTGGGAAATGAACAATAATAGGATGAATAACCCTGACAAGGTTTTGTAACCAGTCTTACAAATTGAGGTTAACAATGTATTTTTGATATTAGGATTAATTTGAGTTTTGGATTTTGGATTTTGGATTTTGGATTTTAGTTTTACATCAAATCTTTACGTTTTCAAATTGTAACTGTTTAGTTGGTTAAGAGATTTATTAAAACTAAAATCTTTTTCCAATTGGAAGTCATCCATACGGACAAGTTTTGTTGTCATTGATGGTCATTTATAGTCATTTTTTTTAATAAATGACGCGCGAAGCGCAAATAACAATTAATGACATCCGCCAGCTGGCGGACAAATGACAAAATTAAACCTATTTACATAAATGATTTACTTCAGTTCTATACCAGCTAAATGGACACGTTTATTCATTCATTTTTGCGTCATTCCAAAAGGCGTCCATCTCTTCAAATTCCATGTCTTTTAGTGGCCGGCCGTTTTTCCGGGCTTGTTCTTCGATATACTGAAAGCGTTTGGCAAATCTTTTGTTTGTCCTTTCCAGGGCATCTTCAGGGTTTACATTGATAAAGCGGGCATAGTTGATCAACGAAAAAAGCAGGTCGCCAAATTCATGTTCCTTCTTCACAGCATCCCCGCTTTCGACTTCCACTTTCAACTCTTCAATTTCTTCCTGCACCTTATCCCAAACTTCCTCCTCATTTTCCCAATCAAAACCAACGCCCCTTGCCTTTTCCTGCATGCGATATGCCTTCACCATTGATGGCAATGAGTTGGGCACACCTCCTAAAACCGACTTGCGCCCTTTTTCGCGCAATTTAATTTTCTCCCAATTGTTCTTCACGTCCTCGGCAGTCGTAACTTCAACATCACCGTAAATGTGAGGATGACGTTCGGTCAGTTTTTCACTGATTCCATCCAAAACATCTTTTATATCGAAGTGTCCTGTTTCCGATCCTATTTTGGAATAAAACACCAGGTGCAGCATCAGGTCTCCCAATTCTTTTCTTATTCCGTCCATATCTTGCTCAAGAATGGCATCTGAAAGTTCGTAGGTTTCTTCAATCGTAAGATAGCGCAAGCTTTCCAGGGTTTGTTTTTTATCCCAGGGACATTGCACCCTAAGGTCATCCATGATTTTCAGTAAGCGTTCAAAAGCAGCAAGTTTTTCCTTCATCGTATAGTAGGTTTCAGTAGGGCTAAAATTTTTGCAAAGATAGTTTTGTTGGGAGAACAGAAGAAAAGGGGGTGTATTGGAGTATTGGAGTGTTGGAGTGTTGGAGTAATGGAGTTGAAAACTGGAAAAATAAACGCTGTTCTGGTAGGGGACTTATTCAACAGGTAACGAAAATGAGAATGTACTGCCCGTATTGTCATTACGCTCTACCCAAATTTCGCCTTGGTTTAAGCCAATGAATTCTTTACAAATCATCAGTCCCAGCCCTGTACCGGGCTCATTATCTGTACCCAAAGTTTTTGTTTTTCGGGAGTTTTCGAAAACATTTTCAATTTCTTTTGCCGGTATTCCAATTCCCGAATCGATTATACTCACCACTAGTTTTTCAATTCCGTTCTTCATAATTATGTTGGTGCAAATCAGTATATCTCCTCCACCCGGGGTAAATTTTATGGCATTCGAAAGCAGGTTTCTGAAGATTGTCTTCACAGTATCTTCATCAGCAATTACTTTTTTAACTACCCCGGCTTCGTGCCGTATGTTTATATTTTTTCGTTTGCCCTGAAACAAAGATAAATTCATCTCCTGCTCAATCATATCATCAATATCAATAGTAGTTGGTGAAATGCTTATCCTTCCTGTTTGTGAGGAAGTCCAGGCCAATAGGTTTTGCACCAGTTTGTATGTATTTTCCGACAAATCTTTCAAATATCCAATCAGCTCCTTTTTCCTGTCATTGTCCAGTTCATCAAAATCTTGATCCAAAATATCAGTAAAACCAAGCAATGCATTGAATGGGTTCTTTAAATCGTGGGCAATAATTGAATACAGCCTGTCCTTGGTAGCATTGGCCAACTCTAATTCAGCTGTCCGCTTTTTCACCCTCGACTCAAGTTCGAGATTTAAAAGCTTTAACTTTTTACTTAGGCGAATATTCGACCGGTACCTCAGGTAAAGGATAATAACTGCACTAATTACCACGATTAAAACAATTGCGATAATCAAACGGATTTGTTGTGCATGGTAAAGCGAAATTTCGAGTTCCTGGATGTCATTGTTCTGCTTTAGGATTTTATTTTCTCTTTCTGTTTTTTCAGTCTCATATTTTACTTTAAGATCTGCCAACTGTTCGTTTAGGTCATATGTAAAAATCGTATCCTTAACTTCGCCCATCAATTTATGATAGTGTAGGGCATCTTCAGAATTCGACATGGCCTCAGCCAGGAGAAACAGGCCTTCGTAGTTTCGTTGCAACATGCCCAACAAATTTTCCTCTATCGCAATTTCCAGGCTTTGGTCATAATATCTTTTCGAAGATTCATAATCTATAGTTTCAAAATATAGTTTCGCCAGGTTATTCAAGGTAGAAGACAAACCCATTCTGTCGCCAACCTCCTTTTTTATGATCAAGGCTTCGTTAAAATAGGCTATCGCCTTATCGTTATCATGCTTTTTAATGTAAATTAATCCAAGGTTATTTAAGGTGTTGCCAATTCCTCTCCGGTCATCAATCTTTTCTTTTAGTTCGAGCGACTGCTGGTAGTAATCCAGTGCACTGTCAAGTTTATCCTGAAAACCATAAATCTGTCCAAGATTATTTAATGCAGCAGCAATACCTGATGTGTCTGCAAGTTCCCTGTAATATTCGAGTGCTTTCGATAAAAAACCTTCCGCCTCCTTATATTGTGTGGCATCCATGTAAATTACACCAATATTATTCAGTGTTTTTGCTATCGAAAGTGTATCGCCCAGTACCAGTTTAAAATCCAGCGATCGCTGCAAAAATCCTAATGCTTTGTTATAATTTCCTGAAACCTGAGAAATAACACCTAAGTTATTCAGCGTTTTTACGATTTGAACAGTGTCCTTTAGTATTTCACGAATTTTCAGCGATTCTTCCAGGTACTCCAGCGCAGTTGTATATTCACTTAAAAAGTAGTAATCAATCGCCAGGTTGTTGAGTGCTGATGATTCTCCAAACAGGTTTTTATCCTGCCGCGACAATTCAAGATTTTGCAAGTCGTACTCCACAGATTTGTGTATATCAACATTTTGGTAGAGTGCCGAAAGCTGACTGAGTATTATGGGCTTTTCCTTTGGATTAGCATTAATAAGGGCATGTTCCAAACTATCAATTTTATATTGCTGAGGATAGACAAGCAAGCTGAGAAAAATACAAGCGATTAACAGAAATGCCTTCATCAAAAAGTTTGGTTTAAGTTGTCAGCTACAAAAGTAACAAACAAATGACACAAAAAGAAAAGTGAAATGTTAAGCGGAGCGCCTGTCCCGTTCGTACGAGGAAATCCCGATGCTTCGGGGATGGAAAAAATCAAATTCAGTTTGCAACTCAGCTAAATGAGCGTTTCCAGACAACAAAAGCCTCAACTCCTTTGCACAACTCGCGACGCAAAACACAAAACACAAAACCCGGAACTTGAAACATCAACCTCGTATCCATAATAATTCGTAAATTGCACCCCATTTTTGTAACTGAAATATTACACTTGAAATTATCTTTGTGAAATTTGATGTAAATAAAATAAGGCAAGATTTTCCTATCCTGAAAAGGGAGATTTACAATAAGCCATTGGTATATTTTGATAATGCTGCAACCACCCAAAAACCTGCAGTCGTTATCGACAAACTCAGTGAATATTACGAACGCGAGAATTGCAACATTCATCGTGGTGTACATTTCTTAAGCCAGCAGGCCACAGCAGATTACGAAGCATCCAGGGAGTTTGTCCGTAAATTCATTAATGCCGGTTCATCATCCGAAGTCATATTTACCCGGGGCACAACAGAATCAATTAACTTAATAGCCAGTAGTTTTGGTAAACAGTTTATCAAGGCCGGAGATGAAGTCCTGATCACTTACATGGAGCACCATTCCAACATCGTTCCGTGGCAAATTATGTGCAAAGAAACCGGGGCTGTTTTAAAAGTTGTTCCGATGCATGAAAGTGGTGAACTGGATATGGAGGCTTTTGAAAAGCTCTTGAACGAAAAAACCAGCCTTGTTGCGGTGGCACATGTTTCCAATGCTTTGGGAACAATTAATCCTATTGATAAAATTATTCGATTGTCGCACCAATCTGGTGCATATGTACTTGTTGATGGTGCCCAGGCCATCGCTCACATGAATGTGGATGTTAGGGAACTGGATTGCGATTTTTACTGTTTTTCGGGCCATAAAGTTTATGCCCCCATGGGAATTGGTGTGTTGTATGGGAAAGAAGATTTATTGGATAAATTGCCCCCCTACCAGGGTGGCGGCGAAATGATTGCCCAGGTAACTTTTGAAAAAACAACTTACAACGAGCTTCCTTTTAAATTTGAAGCCGGCACGCCAAATGTATCGGGGGTGCTCGGCCTAAGGGCCGCCCTGGAATACCTTCAACAAAAAGACCCTAAAGAAATATTTGCCTATGAGGATGAATTGCTGGAATATGCCACTGATAAACTGAGCACCATTGAAGGGATAAAATTCTTTGGGCAGGCAAAAAATAAAACTGCAGTACTTTCATTTCTTATAGATGATATCCATCCTTTCGATATGGGGACTATTATTGACAAATTTGGAATAGCAGTACGGACAGGCCATCTTTGTGCCCAACCTTTAACTGAATTTTATGGCATCCCGGGATTTATCAGGATGTCGCTGGCCATGTACAATACCAGCGAGGAAGTGGACAGTTTGGTTGAGGCGGTGGTGATGGCCAAAAACATGTTGTCTTAAAAATTGTTATCTTGTAAATATTTTTTTGATCAAATATTAATCAGTTTACTTGAAGTGAAACTAATGTTTGTTAAATTTAAACCTGAATTAGGCCAGTACATTTGGCCTGATGGTCATATGTTAAAAAATTTGTTTGAAGAAAAAACCGTATTACTATGAAAGATTTATTTTTCATAAAAGAGCTTGGTTTTAATCAGCTAAACAATAAATTACCTTCTGAAATTGAAGGCAAAATAACAGGTGTTGACCAAATTCATTATTCTGGCAATTTGCCTGCAATTTTTTTTAAAGAGGTTACAAACTTTGAACCTAAAAATCTGAGGGAAATTTCAGAATTGCAAAAACAGATCTGGAATAACAGCAGTGTGGTATTCTTGTATGTTACATCTCTTGCCGAAATTAGAATTTATAATTGCAATGAAAAACCTGTTTATTCCGAGGATGATTATGAATTACAAAAAAATCTTGAAGATAAATTAATTGAAAGCTGCGTCAAAAACGATAGCGAAAAACTTAAACAATTAAAAAATGTTTTTTCAGCAATTGCAATTGATTGTGGGTCAATATGGACAAGTGAAACTGGGTATGCTAAAAAGATAAAACTACAAACCAAGGTAGATTCTTATCTGGTCAAAAGCTTAATAAGCCTTGCTAAGAAATTGAATGATGATATTGAGGATGAAGAGGTCATTCACAGTTTGATAATGCGCTCTATTTTTATTATGTATTTACAGGATAGAGATGCAATACCACAGGTTATTTGGGATGAAGTTGGTAATAATGATTTTTTAGAAATCTTAAAAGACCACAATAAGACCTATAAGCTTTTTGAAATTATCAGTGGAAATTTTAATGGAAATGCCTTTCCATTAATTGATGGGGAACAAAAGGCTGTCACAGATAAGCATTTGAGTTATTTGAAAAATTGTTTAACTGATGGAGATATAAATTCAAACCAAGAAAAACTATTTACTTGGAGGCTATTTAATTTTAGACTGATTCGAATTGAGATGCTCAGTGAGATTTATGAGAATTTTTTGGGCCAATTTAATCCTGAGAAACAACGAAAAACTGGAACATATTACACACCACCATCATTAGTCGAACTTGTTTTAAACAATGTATTGCCTGAAAACGAACTTGAATACAACAAAAAAATATTAGACCCCGCCTGTGGTTCTGGAATTTTCTTGGCAATGGCTTACAAACGAATAGTCAATCGCTGGAAAAAAAGAAATCAAAAAGATCCGGAGTTTGCAATATTATCAAAGTTGCTTACTGATAACATTTATGGTGTTGAGTTGGACAAAAAGTCTATTAAAGTTGCCGCTTTTAGTTTGTATCTTTCAATGCTTGATTTTTTAGACCCAAAAGACATTTGGTTGGATGCTGATAAAATGTTTCCATACTTAATTTATGATAATGCCTCAAACCATCTTGAAGATAAGAAAGGAAGAAACCTTTATAGAACGGACGCAATTAATGAAAACGGAAAATTTGAAAATATTGAATATGATTTGGTTATTGGCAATCCACCATTTGGAACAAAAGGGTTAGAAAAAAACATTAGAGAATATTGCAGTACCCATTCTTTTGATAATCAATATGTAATCCCATTTATTCATAAATCAGCAAGTTTAGCTAAAAACGGGGAAATAGCTCTATTGTTCAATACCCAACTTCTAACTTATCCTAAAACCGGAATTGTAAATTTTAGAAATTGGCTGTTCAATAATAACCATGTTGAGAAAGTTTACAACCTTTCAATATTTAGAAATGCAACAAAGGATTTTGGCGGAAGTTTATTTTCAACAGCAAAGGTTCCTGTTAGTATTGTTTTCTTTCAACCAGGAGCACAAGATAAACAAGAAAAGACTATTGAGTATTGGGCACCAAAAACATTTGTTAAAAACAATGTTGTGGAAGGTGTAATAATTGACAAAACAGACATAAAGTACCTCCCTCGTACTGAATGCAATAAAGGAGATGGTTACATATGGAAAATTGCACAATGGGGGAGCCTTTCAGATTATTTTTTAATAAAAAAGCTGCAACTAAATAATCCAAAATTAAAGGATTTAGAAAAAAATAAGGGAGTAATTATTAAAGCAGGATTGCATGCTTCAGAGAAAGGTAAAGAAATAACTAGAATTCGTGGTAAATATTTAGACACAAAAAACATCCAACACTATTATACTCACGACAAATTTACTGAGATTATAGAATCGGAGTTTCGGGAATATGATGTTAATTTGTTTTCACCCCCATATATTGGTCTTCCTCAAAATATAATGAAACGTAAAGTTTGTGCATCATTTTTTGATAAAACTATTTTTTTTAAATCAGGCATTTTCCTTTTAAAAACCAAAAGTAAAAATCAATTAAAGAATTTTACCATATTATTGAATTCCAAACTTTCTAACTACTATTTCTTTTTAACTTCTGGTTGCTGGGGTATCGAACGAGACCAATTATTTTTGACAAGTGAGTATAAAACTTTTCCTGTTTCAAAAGGTTTCATTGATAGAGAAAATGAAATAGCATTTAATGACACCAATTTTGATAATACAACTTTAGATTTTGAAGATTGCACCCAAGTATTTGATGCTCATTTTTTTGATGGTGAAATTTATAGCTCCTATGGGTTGAAAGAAAAGGAAGTTGCTATTATTGAAGATTTCATGGAATATTCAATTAGTTTATTTTACGATAAAGAGACCGCTATTGCTCTTCGCCCAATTGCACCACATGCCCCAGAAACAATACCTTATGCAGAAATACTTTGCAATGAAATGAATGACTTTCTTAAAATTGGTGATTTCAAAGTAACCTCACGGGTATATAACGTATCTCCTTTTACCCCCTTGTGTATGGTTGTACTTCAATTTGTCAATAAAAACGAAATTACCAACTCTATACTTATTGAATCAGATATTGATTTTCAAAAAGATTTGAAAAAAGTGAATGAGTTTACATTGTCAAAATATGCTCAAAATATATACATCCGCAAACAAGTGCGTTATTCCGATAAGGAAATAATTTACTTAGTGAAACCAAATCAAAAACGCTTTTGGACACGCTCACAAGCTATAGATGATGCCAACACAATTATTAATGAATTATCTGCATTTAGCGATGGTGAATAATAAAATCCGAAAGCAAGTTGTTGATAACCTCTCTTTAGAGTGTATGACCCTATTTGTTGATGCATACAGGCTAGCCATCAGTGCCAAATTATTTGATGCTGGATGGGATGAAGACCAATATACAGCACATCTTTGTGCTTACCTTAACGAACTAAAATTGCTAAGACAATGGTCTGTTTCACCTCAACAACCCTATTATACAGACAAACACTATAAAGGAAGAGAACACCCAGGTAAAGCCCCACGTCCAGATATTCATTTTGAGAAATATGTGTTTTCTAAGCAGAAACCTTTTGAATATACCATTGAAGCAAAAATCATTAAGCACAGCGATTCTCATTTGAAAGGTCGTTATATAAACACCGGAATCGAGAATTTTAAATCTAAAAGATATCCATATGGATGTTTAGCTGGTTATATTCTTGAAGGGTCTTCAGAGAATTGTTCACAAGGGATAAATTCGATACTAATAAGGCGCGGACAAAGAGCAGAAATATTGAACAGAAACAGATTTATTTATAATTTCAATTCAACTTTTGTCTCGAAACACTTGTCAGAGAACACAATTTTGGAATTGAATCATATTTTCCTGGAGTTTACAGCGATTAATGCTTGATAGACTTTGTATGAATATTTAATTACTGATATTTGAAGTTTTTGGATAAAAGTAAAAAATAATTAGTTAAAAAAATAATTTCAAAATATTGAATCAGTTCTCTTTTGGAGATTAAAACAGAATACAATTATGACCATAAAAGATAAAGAAGCGCAATTGATCGCTTCATTCGATCATTTTGACGATTGGCTGGAGAAATACAATTTTATTATTGAAATGGGTAAGGATCTGCCAATGATTGATCCAAAATTCAAGACCAAGCAAAACCTGATCAGCGGCTGCCAATCAAGTGTATGGCTTCATGCCGAGTACCGTGATGGTAAAATATATTTTTCGGCCGACAGCGATGCTGTTATTACCAAGGGGATTGTCAACCTTTTAATTGGATTATTTTCAGGTCACACACCCGATGAAATTATCAACGCAGACCTCGGTTTTATCGATCAGGTAGGGTTAAAAGAGCATTTATCACCAACACGCTCCAACGGTTTAATGTCGATGATCAAGCAAATGAAATTGTATGCCTTGGCCTTTAAAACTAAATATGAATAAGAAGAAAACAGTCATTGATGGTCATCCCGAAAAGTAGAAAATTTTTATTTTCGTAACTTTTCGAGGATGCGCGAAAAACTATGAAATCAAAGATTTCTGGTTTTTCGCGCATTGTTGGCCATTGACTATTTGTCTTTAAATGATGGCGAAGCCTAATAACAACAAATAACGCGCAAAGCGCAAATGACAGCGAAGCTAAATAACACAAAGCAACAAGAAAAAATGACAGATACAAAGAATAAAACACAATTGAGGGAAGATATAATCGAAGCCCTTCAAACAGTTTTCGACCCTGAAATACCGGTAAACGTTTATGACCTGGGCCTGATTTATGAAATTAATATTA
>CAZBDF010000140.1:0-10237 GCA_964490385.1 uncultured Lentimicrobiaceae bacterium
GGATGCTTTTGGGGCACTGAATATTATCTGAAAAAAGTAAAAGGCGTTAAATCGACCACCGTCGGCTATATTGGCGGACATGTTAAAAATCCTACTTATGAGCAGGTTTGTGTTGGAACAACAGGCCATGCCGAGGCAGTAGAAGTGATTTTTGATCCATCAAAAACAAGCTACGAAGAACTTGCCCGCCTGTTTTTTGAAACCCATGATTTTACCCAGGTCAACCGCCAGGGGCCGGATATTGGTGAGCAGTATCGCTCGGTAATTTTTTATACGGATGAAGAGCAAAAGCAAATTGCAGAGAAATTAATCAAGCAGTTGGAAGATAAAGGTTACAAAGTCGCTACACAACTTGAAGCAGCTACTGAGTTTTATAGTGCTGAAAAATACCACCAGGATTATTACTATAAAACCGGAGGTACACCATACTGTCATATTAAGCGGGAAGTTTTTTAGGGAAGAAAAGTTTTGATGACAGATGCCCGGAGGCAGATGTAAAAGGGTTTAAAACCCTGACCAAAGGAAGGGGATGGAAACCCTGGATGCTAAAATGATGCTTACAATAGGGTCGCTATCCCCTTCGGGGCTTGCAACCCTTGAATGAGTGATGTAAGATATTTAATCTAGATTTAACGCTGAACTCCTAACTCTAGTCACTTCCAACTTTAGTGCACTCTAGGCACTCCAAACTTTAGCTCACTCTAGGCACTCCAAATCCCGAAAAATCACAAACCTTCGGTTTGCATAATTTTTCGAGGATGCCCGAAGCAAACCTTCGGCACTTTAGCTCACTTTAGTCACTTTCCGCATAGGCTGGTAATGCCAATAAGTAAGCACCCTCCAAAACCATTCAAGCGGCCCAAACCTGAAATACTTCAGCCAGATGGGTGAAATGATAAGTAGCAATGCCCAAATCCCAAGGGTGATCAGGATTTGAGTGAATCGATCAAGGTAGCCGATGTAGCCCAGGCCATTGCCGTAGAAAATAAACATCCCCAGAAGAGACATCAAAATATAGTTGGTGAAGGCCATTCTGCCCACACTGGAAATCAATTTTTTAAACCTTGGGCAACTGGCTGATTTAGCGAACAACATCACCGCACCAATGTATCCAAGGGCAGTGCAAATACTTCCAAAATAATTAAATAAACTTCCGTTAAACATCGAAAACTTCATGGCCCAACCATGATTGAAATTTTCAACCACTCCCCTACTGCTGATAAGATATCCGGGTATCAGTCCTAACAATGCCATTTTCAGGTAAAAGGTTTTTGATTTTGTTGCAGATAACACGCCCCATTTAAACAAGGCCATCCCCAACAACATCATCGACATTGCCCGCCAAAACAACATCCAGAAAAAGACAAATGTTTGCATAAATATTGAACTTTCAACCCGCTTGTCCATTTGCCCAAGCCAACCGCTTCGCATGATGTCCAACTCAGTCTGTATTTTCTCAGCCGAAGGAAACCAGCTTTGCATATTCTGATCAATATTTTCCTGCGGCCAGTAAGACATGGTAGCACTTGCAAAAAGCGTAAAAAGTACAGGAACTATGAAAAAAATCGAACTCCAAATTATTAGGGTGCGTGGTTTTTTCTTACGGAAAGTATAAACCAACATTCCGCACAAACTATACGCAACCAGGATATCCCCATACCAAATCAGGTAGGCGTGTAGCATCCCAAAAATAAACAGCCACATCATCCGGCGATAATGCAATGGGCCACTCCTCCTCCCCTTTTCGATAGCTTTGGAAGTAAACAACAATACACCTGCACCAAAAAGGATGGAAAAAATGCTCATAAACTTTTCGCTTGCAAGTACATGCGAAAGTATCCAAACCCATTTATTGATGCCAGTCAGGTCTCCATAGGCCATTGGGTTCATGTAGGCTGCGCCTATCATGGCAAAGGTCTGGATGTTCATGATGAGGATGCCCAGTACAGCAATACCACGCATAAGGTCGATGGATAGTATGCGCTCTTTGCTGGTGGCCGGTGATATTAATTCATATTCAGTATTCATTGATGAAAGATTTGTGATTAGGGTGCTAAGATAGAAAAAAAGAAAATAGAGATTAGAGGAGGTGATAGATTATTGATCATGTGATTAAAACTGAGTGCATCCTACCTATTAAATACTTCTAAACTATCCGATGCTATCGGATACTTATTCATTATAATATCCGATAGTATCGGATATTATATGGCAATATTGTACGATGGTATCGGATATTTATTAACTTTGCCATTAAAAAAACATGGAAACAACACTATATCGTTATAACCCATGGTGGGAAAGAACACTTGAGAATACACTGATTCCCCGCCCACAGGAGCTGGATCGTCTTGTTAAGCATCTTGAAAACGATCAAATTATTTTCCTTACAGGGCTACGACGTGTTGGAAAAACCTCAATCATGAAATTACTGATTGAAAAATTAATTTCAATACAGAGAGTTGATTCTTCAAGAATTCTTTACATCAGTCTTGACGATTATTCCTTACTTAAAAACAGCATTTTGGATATCGTGGAGGAATTTCGAAAAATCCATGATATCAGTTTTACGGAAAAGGTTTTCCTGTTTCTTGATGAAATTACATACAAAAATGATTTCGAAATTCAACTAAAAAACCTATACGATTTGCATAACTGTAAAGTTTTTGCATCATCCTCTAGCTCGTCACTTATGCGGCGCGAGAAGTGGTTACTAACCGGTAGGAACCTCACATTTGAAGTATTGCCTTTAGATTTTGATGAGTTTCTCACATTCAGGAATATATCACTTTCAAAAGCTGACACCCATTTGTTTGATAAATATTTTGATCAATACCTTGAATCCGGAGGAATTCCGGAGTATGTCCTCCATAGCGATCCGGCATATTTGAATGAATTGGTAAATGATATTATCCTGAAAGACATTTCGGCAGTCAACAACATCAGACACCCAAAAGTGTTACAGGATTTTTTTATGCTTATGATGGAACGGGCAGGAAAACAAATGAGTATAAATAAAGTCGCAGCTATTCTTGGAATTTCTGTTGATACTGCTGCAAGATATTTTGAACTCTTCGTCAAAGCCTATCTTATTTATCCGGTCACCCGTTATGGAAAGACCAACGAAAGATTGCTGGCGCCAAAAAAAATCTATGCCCCCGATACCGGGATAAAAACATTGTTTACCGGATTCAGGGATAAAGGCAGCTTGTTCGAAAACTATGTTTTCCTTCGCTTAAAACAATATTCGCCAGAATACATTTACAAAGATCAAACGGAAATTGATTTCATTTTGAGCAATCGGTTTATTATTGAGGCAAAGTATCATACCGAAGCTTTATCGGAGAAACAGGAAAAACTTTTGGCCTCGATGGAAGCTACAAAAAAAGCTATTGTGAGGAATTTTTCAGATGTCAAAAAATTGAAAAAAGGAATGGCTTAATCCTACAACGCTATATTTTTTCAACAGGACAAAAAAGGATGTTCATATTTAATTAATTCACAACTGGTCATCCATACGGACAAGTTTAGTGGTCATTGATTGTCATTAATGCAAAGAAAAAATGACGCGCGACTGCCTGCATTAAAGTTTCGGTGGTGGGTCAAGCGCAAATGACAATTAATGACATCCGCCGGCTGGCGGATAAATGACACAGCTGAACTTGCTTACATGATATATTCGACTCGTTCCGGTACCAGCTAAATAAATGCCACTATCTATTAAAATTCACTTCCTGCTTTTTGTATTCTTTCATTTGCTGTGTTGGCTCAATGATTGAGAAACCCTGCCACAGCTTATCATCAAACTGATCGACATAGATGATTTCCATTATTTTTGCTTGTTGAAATCCTGCAAACCCATCAGCAGAGAGATCCACATCTTCGAGCACTAAAAACTCAAGGGATTCTTGCATGGTCATCGACATATATAACCCCACTTTAAGCTCCTTTAATGTCTTATCGAATAGAAATCTTTTACGTTTTTTCATCAGCGACACTTTCCTGTCGATACTTGCATTTGAAGCCTCTTGCCGCGAAAAATACTTAAGATGATAATTGTCACCTTTTCTCTCAAAGTATATTGATCCACTAAATTGGGTTTCGGTATAACCTACGCCCAGTAAATGGATATTTCTGCCGGTTTTGCCCGGGGCGTATTCGTAATCGGCCCTTATCAATGCGGAGGTGTTGATAGAAACAAACATCCGCCCATTATAATGTCCACCACTTTTAGGAGTGAAGTCGATGATGTACACATCCTCCCCGTTAACCCTGGTTCCACCAGCAAGGGTGTAATTGTACTTTCCTGTTTTATGCAAGAATTCCCATTGGTCTTTATCGTCAAGCTTGCTGTACCGGAGTTGATACTTGACCCGCCTATTATATCCGGAAACCCTTCTTTCATTCTCTTTTAAAGTGTCCCTTTTCGCGCGTACAGTGTCCTCTCCTGTATCAATTTTTTCACCAAAAATCCCGCTCTTCACTTTCCAATACTCATCCTCACCAACATCCTTAAAAATACTTTCAAAAATCGATTCCATTTGTTCAAGGTCAGCAACATCTTTTTCCTTTAGGGCAACAATTCTAATGGGGTCAATTTTAAACTTTATCGAGTCCTCCTGGTTCTTGTTAAAATAAATGTCGCCCATGAAATCAGTAAATGAAGTAAAGTTTTTAGGGAACTTTTCTTCAACCAGGGCAATCGTTTTTCTGTCCAGTTCGGGGATTGAACTTTTCTTATAATTGAGTTTAAACTCATTCATATTCTGAATATCCCTTTTGCGTGTAAATACTTGTTTTTTGGAAGTAGTTTTTCTGTAATTCGAATCTTTATTTTCCAGCACTTTCTTCACAATTTCCACGGGGTCAGGGTTGCTGCCAAAAACTAAAATCTCACTTAAATTAAAAATTTCCTCCTTTAAATAAACCACTGAAACAGTATCTAATTCACCAAGAGTAAAGTTTCTGGTTTTATAACCGATGTACTGAAATCGGAGGGTGTCGGTGTTTTCTAAATCCGAAACATCCATGGTAAAGTGGCCAGTCTCGTTACTCACTACACCTTTGTGCTTGTGCAAGACGTAGATGTTAGTATAGAGTAAAGGCGTTTGTTTGTCGCTGTCAAGCACTAATCCTTTGAGTTCAGCAGAAGTAGCTGTGGGATTAATAGTGGTCGAATCCTGGGTTTTTTGCGAGTATCCGCTGGCAAGCGAAATAAGTAGCATAAACATTGATAATAGAAAAATACTTTTCATATTTTCTGGTTGATTGGAATACGAGACTTGATGCATTAAGAATTAGAAATGTTTAATGTCTTGATTAATATTGATGTTTCAAAGGTAGAAAAAAAGCTATACTATGGGGATTTGCGAAATATGGCACGTTGAGACTTTTTCCAGTAAAAGATGTTCAGGTTTGGGTATTCTTTTTATTTGGTAAGATGTGTGATATCAAAGGTGTGGCTATTGATAAATTAGACAAAAAATCACCCATCTAAATTCTAATCTCTATTTTCTTCCTTGAGCCACCCACGAGACTTGAAATGAGTTTGTAAGTAGCTAAAAAACAAAACGTAAAAAATACTTTAACCATAAGCGACTGAATAAAAGTCTTAAATATTACAAAATATTTGCGGTTTCGCACCCTTATAATGTGTTTACAGCCAAGTTACTCGCTTTATCTGGTGCGTTTCTTTTCGTCTCAGTATGTTATTAAATACCCATCCGTAAGCCTCTAATTGTACTGTGTAATTATACAAACTTACTTCGTACCTGTGGTGGTTACCGTGATTAATCTGTTAATTTTGTCAGTTACCTATTGCTATGCCGTTGCAGATACAGTTTATTAATCCCTCCCTTCCTATGCAAAAAACCCGAAATTTTGAATAGGCCATCTGCAATCTCACGCACAAAGTCATGGATTTCTAGGATTGGGATTTTTTAGCTCTTTCAATAGCGTGAATCATGTCAGCAATTAAAAGTTCGTCCATTCTATGAAGCTCGTTCAAGGGCTGTTTTAACTCACTTAAGACTTTATCAATGTTATTCATGTTCAATAATTAAAGAATTTAAAAGTAACGATGTTTAATGTCAGGACAAATCATGGAATATCACATAATCTTATGTATAACAATTAGCATTTTACCATTTTATTTTTTATTTTTGTAAAAAAAACCTATTTGCTATGAAAGCAAATTTTTCTCTTCTTACTTTGCTGGTTGTCTTTGCAACTACATTTGCTCATGGTCAGGTTATCTATAAGAACTTTCATGATTTTGAATGGATAATTCCTGGCTCACAATGGTGGGGCTTTAGTAAAAGTGCATATCTGGATTTTAATGAGGATGGTGTAGTAGATTTCAGAATGAGTCTTTCCAATTCATTTGCGCCACAATACTCCAATGTAACTATGAACATAGCTAGTTATGGTAACAATGCTATAAAATATGATACCGTTTATTATACTGACCAGATACGTTGTGCCTGGCATGATCCAATGGATACAATAACAGATTGTGTAAAGTGGGCTGAATATGCAACACTGCGAAATGTTGGCGAAGGAATCTTCGGATTTATTACAATGGGCCATTGGAACATAAATCAAGAGGGATATGTAGGAATAAGACTGTCAACTGATACAGGGGTTCATTATGGCTGGATTCGCGTTTATTACTATAATGAGCATGCAATTATTTATGATTGTGCCTATGAATCAACACCCGACACACCCATTATCATTGGGGAGGGTATTGATAAAAGAGCTCAGATCTACAATATTGAAGATATTAATGATACAGGAGAAGCATGCGATATATTCATCGAATTTGATAAAGTATATGATGAAACCGGATTGGATAAATACCGCATTATGATCATTAAGTCCGATTCAGTGGGTTCATTTACCCTTGATAAAGCCAATCAGGTTCAAGATTACCACGATATAACTCCAAACGGTCAAAACAAATCATTGGTATTACCTTGCTCTTTGATGGATGTGAATGGGAATTCTTTAATCTCGATGGTGCCTTATAATGTATTTGTCCTTAGTGTTATGACATCTGGAAACCCTGAGGAAAATGAACTTTCTCAGCCATCTGATTCAATCACTTTAAACTACTATATTCCTGTTGCTAAACGAATAGTAGCTTATGACGGAGGTGAATCCAGAACTCCTGAGGATCTATCGGTAAGGTTTAGTAAGCCCTCAATATTTGAAAACTTCATTCAGGAATACCGGATGATTGCCATTGAAAGGGATTCACTGGATTTCTTTGAACTAGAGGATGCAGCAAATTTACCATCCAACTGTTATACCAGTATTTTGCCCACGGGATCTAATAATTACCTCGACCATTTTACCTCAAATACGCTTGACTGTTATGGAAATCCTATTGTGCCTGACAAAGCCTATTATGTTAAGATTTTATCTGTACCACATCCTGAATATTCAAACGTAGGTTCACTTTCGGAATCTTCCACTGTAATTGCACTGCATGTTCCTTCATATTTAAAAGCTGGCGAAATGAATCCCGCTCGTGTTGAATATGTTGATTTTGAACCAGACCAGGTGGCAGGCTTGAACAATCCTTATTATTTCGATATGAACTCTGATGGAATTGATGATTTTCAATTTAATGGGGGTTACTATTGGAATCCAGATTATGAGAATATTTGGCTCTATGCTTCTGCATTTCAAGGAGCTGCAGTTAACGGAATTAATGACCAGTGGTTGTTTAATTTACCTGATAGTGCCATGATCTCTGCTCTTACCGGACATTGGGGTGATTACGGAGAGTTTTGGTTTAAGACAATTCCTGGAGACTGTTGGGGATATTGGCAGGGATATAACCAAAGCCCAAAAGATGGCATTGCCGGTCTTGCTGTTATTAAGGAAAACGACACAATTTATGGTTGGATTACGGGATCAACGGCTTGTTCAGAAGATGTACATCTGAAGGAATATGCATATTTAAAGGACAACATTGTTGGATATCATAAACTTAACAAAGGGGAAGCTACCATTTACCCCAATCCGGTTAGGAGGTATGCTAAGCTTCAATTCAATAAACCAACAATGGAACAATTAACTATTCAAATTATTGGATTAATGGGTAATATACTGAAATCATCCTTTGTCAATACAGGGGAATCCTTCACTAAATTGGATTTTGGAAATTTACCTGATGGTATATACCTAGTTATCGTCAAATCATTTGAAAAAAGTCGGGTATTTAAAGTGGTGAAGCATGATGCACCTTAGTGAGAGATTGGTGTAAAGCGAACACTGAAGGGGTTGATTTTGAGCCAAAGCATTTATTATTGGTATTGTAGGTAAACTGATCAAAATTAGAAATACTTCAATTTGTGATGGGATTGGTGATTCAAAGGTAGGAAAAAACTTATACTTTGTGGATTAGGGAAATATTCAACTTTAATGCTTTTTCCTATAACAAGAATTTCAGGTTTGGGCCATCTCTTTATTTGGTAAGGCAGGCAATTCCATGATTGAGATCGAAACTATAATTATAATCTATTAGTTTATGCTCTTTCTCGTTTTCTATCCATGCCTTTTCTTTATGGCTAGTTGCTATTATTTCATTTGTTGATGCATTTTCAAATCTAATGGCAACGTCATTTAAACAGGCTAATTCATTCTCTGTAAACAGATCTGCATTAAACTGTTTGTTAGCATTAGGTTTAAATTGCTCCCCAGTACCACCGTTAGCAAAGTTTTTATAAAAAATATCAACCTCATCTTTGTTTGCGAGATACTCAAATATGCTATTGAAATTATTTGGAACTGGTCCCATGGGAATAGCCCTATATTGTACACCGCTAATTGAATAGCCTGTTTGCTTGTGCGCTTCAAAATCGGCATAAAAAAGCAGCTTATTCAATTTAGTTTTCCAAGGCTCCAGTTTTTCAGTGAAGAACACCACCATTTCTGTAAACTTTGTAAAACTTGGGGATTTAAAGCCTGTTAATGAATTAGGTAAACAAACTCCAAAAAAATAATTCTCCAATTGCTTTTCGAATTTATTCTTCTTCTGATCCTTTAAAAGTGTGCTGATTTTCTGATTAATTTTAGAAGCGAACTTCGATTCTAATGAACTGCACAAGGCAACCAATTTTTTAAATTCATGAGGATCTTCGGCCAACTGTATTAATTTGGCATTGGATTGATTAGGTACTTCCCCACTTTCATATTGGCGATAACTGTTCGTTCCAAAGCCTAGTATTTCAGACATTTTAGCAGCAGAAAGATTGTATATTTCCCGTACTGAAATTATTTGTTCAGGAAATGGAATGGCATATTTCACCCTGTATTGGTTCACCAATTGGTTATAATTCAATTGTGCAAATGCATCATCCTCGAACTGTTCTCCGGTATCATTACATTTGAATGAATGAAACAATACCTTGAATTCATCTTTACGAAAATTCATGGTTCGCCACTCTTTAACAATACTCATGTCACTACCTGTAAATGGACTCTTCATGATACTTAATTTTTTAATGGATAACTCATTGGGTGTTCAGCTGGGTGAAATGAAATGCAAACAGCATCTCGATTTGCAATCCCCATACTCACTTTTATATACACTTCTCTTGTTTTCACATGCCTTCCAAATACCCACATAGGTAAAATTCCATGCATTTTTTCATCCAAGGGGCCTTCTGAATAGTCTTCTACTTTCAATGAATTAATAATCTCTTTGCGCTTGGCGGGGGAAATTTCCAAATCATGCAAAGCTTGTTGATTTTTACTGCGGGTATCAAGAAACAATATGCCGAAAATGCTAATTTTCACCTTAAGTTCCTCTAAGTATTTTTCTACTTCCTGTTTCAACATCATTTGTGAAGAAAATGAGCGCAAATGTAACACATTATTATGCGTTATACAACTTTATAGTTGTTATTAACAATAAATAAAGCTATTAACCTTGCTTTATAGTTACATTCCCTGCAGTATCAAATTTGTAACAGGCGGGATATTAGTGTTATTCCACTCATTATGGTCTCCAAATCCACATCAGGCAGATAAGTTTGACTTTTTTTATCTCAGGGTAAGATTCGTCGGAATGTATGCCGCATTAAAATTTGGTGGAAATCTTAACAGCTGAGGCAAATGATATAAGATGTTTGATTTTGGATTTTTTTCCAGATCACACTTCTTATATCATAAATCGGACATCTGATATCCTTGAGAGCCACCCACGAGACTCGAACTCGCGACC
>CAZBDF010000141.1:0-10179 GCA_964490385.1 uncultured Lentimicrobiaceae bacterium
TGATATTGTTCTTTATGATGTAAACGGTCGAGAAATCCAAACTCTTTTTCAAGGGCAGCAGGCTGCAGGAGTGCACGATCTGCTTATTGATGGTTCGAAGATTTCGGAAGGCATTTATTATGCTAATATCACCAGTCAGAAGTACGGCAGTAAGGTAGTTAAGCTGATTAAATCTCATTATTAAGTGGCTCAAATGTTGGAATTGGTAGTCATTAAAAATGACCCTTTTTAAACATGCCACAATGGAAATCATCCCCAATGCCGGGCACTAAATAGGATGAGCGTTTATTCCCTAATAATCTTCTCGCTTTTTATTATCCTTCCATTTTGGAATACAGAAACAAAATAAATTCCCCGATTGAATTTTGACAAACTTACTTTTTGATTACCAGGCTTCAATTTACGCTCAAGCAATACGCGTCCAAAGGTATCTGCGAATTCTACACAAATTTCAGATAGTCCGAGGGGTACATCTATGGTAAGATTTCCGTTGGTAGGGTTTGGGTATATCCCAATCTCCGAATCTTCCTTACCTGGGACTTCAATGCCAACAGGATATTCACAATCATATTCCAGGATTTCGATCCCACCGTTCTTAGAAACAATAAACAAGGAATCGACAGTTTCCAAATCAGTGATTTGATAGAGTACACTCCCCCAAAAATCTTCAACAAAATAGGATGTATCATTTTGAATTTTATAAAATGAAACAGGCTGCATGTGGGTGTTTAGATAATAAACACCTGTCTGGATAAGAATGCCGTTATTAAAAAGCAAACTTCCAGCAGGTGAATCACCACCAGTTCCTTGGCCAAACAAATCCGGATTGAATGGATCATCAATTTTGGAAACAAAATGATTAATATTACTTGACCAATGCTGACCCGTGAATAACAGGTTATTGATAGTATCCACTGTAAGTGAAATCCTGCCGTAAGGATATTGCCCAACAAATACTGGCATCTCCTGAGATGAATTATCGAAAATATGGATCCCGTTTTCAGCACCTATGTAAAGTACTTTGTCTGATACGAAGATAGTTCTTAATCCATATATTCCGGGTACAGGATGATATATTCTATTCTCAAAAAATAGGTTGTTTTTATCGACTGTGTTGACAACATAAATACTGTCCCCAGCAGTAAAATAGGTGTAATTTTCGAGATGGCCGGTACTCCAATATTCTTCGTTGAGAGGAGATAATAGTAGCCTGCCCATTTCTACAGGAGACAATGGATTTGAAATATCAAACACAATTAATTCGTTTTCGGGCCCACCATAAACATACAGGTATTCACCGTGTATATCCATGTGTTCTTTTAAATTCCCGGAATAATCATGCTGGCTAACAAAAAAGGGTAATTCTGGATTTGAGATATCATAGATTTTTATAATCGGACTGCCAGGATTTACATAAAGGTATCGATCCTTAACCCCAATACTCAACACTGTAGTATTGTCTTGTATTGTAGCCAATTCATTAACACAGCCTGATTGTGGGAAAACAGTTTCCATTCCCACTAACAGGATTAATAAAAGAAACAATGTATTTTTCATTTTCGTTGAATTACTTCCGTTCCAGCAAAAATACAAAAAATAGACGTATCTGTTTAGCTGCTATAGAATTGATGTAAATCATATATGTAAATAGGTTCAATTATGTCATTTATCCGCCAGCCGGCGGATGTCATTAATTGTTATTTGCGCTTCGCGCGTCATTTATTAAAAAAATGACTATAAATGACCATCAATGACAACAAAACTTGTCCGTATGGATGACTTCCAATTGGAAAAAGATTTTAGTTTTAATAAATTTCTTAACCAACTAAACAGTTACAAATAAACTATTTATTATTTGGCCTACAAGATAATTTCACAGTGCTTTCTTCTTAAGATTTAGTATTTTTACAAAAAAAATCAGAGTACCATCTTCTACCAAATTTTATGAGCAATCGGGAAGAAAAAGCAGATGAGTCAAAAATCACCATTGTTGCTTTTGGCGACTCCATAACCGAAGGTACTTATGGCGGTGCAAGCGCGGGCCACAGCTATCCGGCTTTGCTCGAAGAAATGCTTTTAAAGCAACAAATCAATGCCCAAGTTATAAACAAAGGCATTCCCGGCGAAACAGCCCCCGAAGCACTTTTCAGGTTGCAAAGGGATGTGGTCGATTTAAAGCCTGATGTAGTTTTAATAATGTACGGCGCTAATGATGCCTATGTCCCCCCGGATTTTAATTTCCCGGCAGTTAGTCCCGAAAATTTCTCAAAAGCCATTTGCAGGATGGTTGACAGGCTAAATGAATTGTCGATAAAAACCATATTGATGACCACAACGCCATTCGCGGAACTTGATTTTTATAGCAGTGCCGAGATGGAATCACTTGAATTGAACAGGCAATCATTGGAGACGCATCTGCACGAGTTGAGGGAAATAGCTGATAAAAAGCAAATCCACCTGATTGACCATTACAAAATTTGGTGGCAATTGGACCAATCAAATGAAGTTCTAAAGGAATACTTGCCCGATGGTGTCCATCCTAATGCCGATGGAAATAAACTATTGGCCAGTACCGTATATCGGGAGGTGATTGATGAGATTACGAAAAGAGAACAGAAGTGATTATAAATGGGAGAAATAAATAAAAATAACACGGCAAGCGATTTACCTGACAACCTAAAGCTTTTCGGTGAGATAAAACTATTGATTGAGCGGGCCAGGGTGGATGTTGCGATTAAAGTAAACCAGACACTCACTCAATTAAACTGGAATATTGGAGATGTAATTTTTCATCACATACTAGGTGAAAGCCGGGCTAAATATGGTAAAGAGATTCTCGCGACAGTGTCGCGAGAATTGAGTTGGAGCCATTTTGTTGAATTGATGGCTCTCGAAAATGAGGAACAACGGATGTTCTATACACAAAAAGCTATCGAAATTGCCAGGCAAAAAGAAGAATTGAAAAAATCAAACCCAAGTAAATAACACCCAACAAAATGAATAAAACATTTACCCTTCTAATTATTCTCATCGGATGTCCACTATTTGCTCTCCTGGCCCAGGAAAGTGACATCTACAAAGACATCGAAAACCCTGCTGTTGTTGGGCGCAATAAGTTGGAGCCACACAGTTTTGCCATTCCGTATGCAAATGTAGAACAAGCTTTCGCGGATGTTTGGGATGACTCGCCCTGGTTTAAATCGCTTAATGGAAACTGGAAATTCAATTGGGTGCGCGAGCCAGCCAATCGACCGGAGGGCTTCGAAGTTAAAGACTTTGATGATTCGGGATGGGATAACATTCCGGTTCCTTCAAACTGGGAGTTAGAGGGGTATGGCATTCCCATTTATGTAAATCAACCCTATGAATTTACCGATGACCCTCAACCCCCTTCCATTCCACACGATTACAATCCGGTTGGGTCATACCGGACAACTTTCACTATTCCAAAAGATTGGGGTGAAAGACAGGTAATCCTCCATTTTGGTGCAGTAAAATCGGCCATGTATGTTTGGGTAAACGGACATAAAGTTGGCTACAGCCAGGAATCGAAAACACCGGCAGAATTTGATATTACAAATTATTTGTCAGAAGGGGGAAATACACTTGCCGTGCAGGTTTTCAGGTGGAGCGATGGCACTTATCTTGAGTGCCAGGATTTCTGGCGTATCAGTGGCATCGAAAGGGATGTGTTCCTGTACTCGGTTCCCAACCTGCATATTTCTGACTTTTTTGCACATCCTTCGCTTTCTGAAGATTACCGGGATGGAGATTTTTCACTTGAAGTAGATCTGAAAAATTCAGAAAACAAGAAAACCGCAAAGGCAAAATTGTTGGTTCAAATCATGGGCAATTCACCAGCAGCGTTGATTTTTGAAGAAGAAAGTGAAATCAAGTTGGGTGATAACGAAACGGAAACATTTCAATTTTCGCACACCATCAAAAATGTTAGAAAATGGACAGCCGAAACTCCTGAGCTTTATACCCTGGCAATTAGCCTGTTTGACAAAAAGGGGAATGTGTTGGAAGTTGTTTCTTCAAAAATTGGCTTCAGGACTTCGGAAATCAAAAATGGCCAATTGCTGGTCAATGGAGTCCCGATATTAATTAAAGGTGTCAACCGGCACGAGCACGATCCCATTACAGGTCATTTTATTTCCGTTGAATCGATGATGGACGATATAAGGTTGATGAAACTAAATAATATCAATACCGTTAGAACCAGCCACTATCCCAACGATCCACTCTGGTACAAACTGTGCGATCAATACGGCTTGTACGTGATTGACGAGGCCAACATCGAATCGCATGGCATGGGCTACGGCGAACGCAGCCTGGCCAAAGACCCGGCATGGGAACTGGCGCATGTTGACCGGGTTCAACGAATGGTGGAGCGCGATAAAAATCATCCATCGATCATTATCTGGTCCATGGGAAATGAAGCTGGCGATGGCGTGAATTTTACAGCTTGCTAC
Organism: uncultured Lentimicrobiaceae bacterium; assembly: GCA_964490385.1. Taxonomy (GTDB): domain Bacteria; phylum Bacteroidota; class Bacteroidia; order Bacteroidales; family 4484-276; genus 4484-276. The sequence continues at coordinate 4,476 of CAZBDF010000141.1, forward strand.
AATTGGATAAAATCAAGGGACCTCTCCCGTCCGGTGCATTACGAAAGGGCATTGAGGGGATCCAATACTGATATTTTCTGCCCCATGTACACTTCAGTAAATTACATTGAAAAATATGCAAGTGAGTCCCAAGATAAGCCTCTCATCATGTGCGAATACTCCCATGCCATGGGCAATAGCAACGGGAACTTTCAGGACTATTGGGATGTAATAGAAAAGTATAGCCAATTGCAGGGCGGTTGCATATGGGATTGGGTGGATCAGGGGTTTTTAGAAACCGATGATGATGGTAATAATTATTACACCTATGGTGGTGATTATGGACCCGAAGATGTTTTTAGCGATGGGAATTTCTGTATCAATGGCCTGGTTTCTCCTGATCGCACACCGCATCCCGGTTTGATTGAAGTAAAACATGCCTATCAATATTTTGATGTGAAAGCGATCGACCCCATCAAGGGGATTTTCCATCTTGTAAATCAGTATGATTTTATTGATCTTAACCGCTTTGATGTTGTTTGGGAAATCAAATCCGAAGGAAAAATCTTAGACCAGGGCGTCATCGAACAACCGGATATTTTACCCTGGGAAAGTATGTCATTTGAACTAAATTTATCGAAGATTACTTATCAACCCGAAACAGAATATGCAGTCAACTTCAAGTTAATGAGCCGCTACGAATCTGGTCTGATTCCGGCCGGGTATGATTTGGCATCGGTACAAATTGAACTGCCAAATTACGAACCTCCGGTGAAAATCAATTTCCCCGGTTCACCCGAATTATTGGTAATGGAACTTGATCAATCAATTGAGGTTACCAACGATAATTTAAGCCTTAGCTTTGATAAGAGTACAGGCGAGATTAGCTCCTGGGAATATAATGGAAGGACAATGTTGACTGCGGGGATAACACCTAATTTTTGGCGAGCGCCCACAGACAATGATTTTGGCAATGGTATGGATAAGCGCTGCAAAGTTTGGAAAGAAGCAAGTTACAACAGGGAATTGGAAGGTATTACTTTCGAGGCCAGCGATTCAAACAAGGTCATCATTGGAGTGGACTATTTTTTGCCTGATGTAAATGCCCGTTACAAAATGCAGTACCATATTGATGGGGTCGGTACTATCTTAGTTGACAACGAATTGGAATTGCTTGAACTTCCTCGTCCGGATGTTGATGTTTTAACAGGATCGCGACCTGGGTTTGGCCATGCAATTGATTTTGATGCGATGCCGTCAATGTTGGAAATGAATGGCCCCGGTATGGTAAAGTTGGGGGAATTTACCATCGAAATGTTGATTTTTCCCACAGGTTTTGGTAGGAACAATACCCTTTGGGATAATGATGTGTGGGGCAAAGGCAGGTTGCATTTTGAATTCAGGAATGAGAAACTCTACTTTTTCCTTGGAGGAAACGATTATGTTGGGTTTGACTTTCCATTCGTTAAAAATAACTGGTATTTTATTTCAGTGGTTTACAGTCAGATGGAAAAGGTGATGAAATTTTATGTTGAAGGTGAATTGGTACAAACAATAAACCTTAGCACTGCACCAGCACTTGATATTTCAGGAATCAGCTACATCGGCGGATACCATCAGGGTGAGCGCTTATTTGAAGGGAAAATAGATGAATTCAGGTTATGGGATACCGCGATTGACGGCAATGGACTGCGTTCCTATTTTACCCAGCCAGTCAACGGACAAGAACCAAATCTTTTGCTCTACTTCAACTTTGATAAAATGGCCAACGATACAATTCGTGCAAGTAAAGGAAATGAAATGTTTGCAAGCTATGTTGATTTACGGATGCTTCGGCCTGAACTGCCCCGTTTTGGAGTTAGGTGTGAGCTTCCCGGATCATACGAAAACATGAATTGGTTTGGCCTTGGCCCACACGAAAACTATTGCGACCGAAATACTTCTGCTTTTGTTGATTTGCATGAAAGTACAGTTGCTGAACAATATTATCCTTACATCCGCCCACAGGAAAATGGCTACAAAACTGAATTGCGCTGGATGACCCTGACGGATGATTCTGGACTTGGCTTAATGATTGACGGACTGCCACTATTTTCTGGTTCTGTTTTGCATAATCCTATCGAGGATTTCGATCAGGGCACCAAAAAGAATTACCGGCATATGAATGATGTTACTCCACAGGATAACATAAGCCTCACCATCGACCTAAAACAAATGGGTGTTGCCGGGGATGATAGCTGGGGTGCCCGCCCACATCCCCAATATCAGATACCAGCGGAAAATTATCAATTCAAGTTCAGGCTCATTCCTTTTGATGATAAAAATGACAATCCATTTGAATTGCATAAGCAGGATGAGTAGAGTTTGGAGTGAGCTAAAGTGACTAAAGTGAACTAGAGTACTTGGAGTGACTAAAGTTTGGAGTGCCTAAAGTGAACTATAGTGTGGGGTTCTGAGTTTGGAATTCTCTGTTGAAAACAACAGGGCGTACAACAAATCACATTCTTATCTTAAACAACCAGGATTTAAGCATGCTATAGCTCCATAGGAGCCGAATATTGGTGGAAGATATTGTCCATAATGAAAATGGCGCCACGTAGTGGTGCGATAGATTTTTTCTTTGATTATGAAACATTCCCCCAAAGTTACAGGCTACACCTCTGGCGCGGTTTATTTTACAATTACATGGTTAAAAGTTTCGGGGGATTGCCATCCTAAATTTAACTATTGAAAAAGGAGCAAAGCCAAAAACCTCAAAAAAAAATCCCGTGGCATTCACCACGGGATTTTTTGTATTTGTTATTTAGCAATTATTTAATAATCGCTTTAAAATCTTCATTATCAAAATATTTGATAAACTCCCTGTCAATTGAAGCACATTTCTTATATTTTGCTTTAGCTTTAACTGCCTTCTTAAGGTTAGTGAGCATCAGTGCTTCATTACCTGATCTGGCACCAACAACGGCCAAAAGATAATAAGTAGCGCCATTTTTTCTTGCACACTCAAGGTTTCCTTCAGCAGATGCATTGTCGCCCATCAATACCTGGGCAAGGGCAACGTTGTAATCACATTTCACGCCAGTGAATTTTGTCATAGCTCCGCTATAATCACCTTTGGTAATGTCGATAACACCAAGGTTATAGTTATTGTCAACACCCATTTTATTGGCTTTCTTCAGATACTTTTCTGCTTCTGTAAAGTCATCTTGCATGGCATATAAAACACCGGTGTTGTTATTAACCATTGCATTGTTTGGCGAAAGTTTATCAGCCTTTTTCAAATAACTTGAAGCATCATCTATTTTTCCTAATTTCATTGCAAGCATACCGGCATTATTAAATGCTTCCCAACTTTTTGGATAGGCTGTTGTAGCTGCCTGATAAATTTTGTATTGTACATCCCAATCTTCGGTAAGTGTTGCGGCATAAAGCAATTCCTTCTGTGATAACTCACTTGGGTTGCTTGTTGCCAAACGGGCAATTTCCTGGTCAGTTTTCTTTGGCTCGAAACAGCTAACTGTAATTTTTGCAGCACGCAGGGTAGGAAGGATATCCTTCTCAAGCTCAGGATAAATGTCAATCATCTCCCTAATTTTTTCTTCCTTTTGAGCAGGATTGGTTGATCTTACAACATTCAGTATCGGGCTTTTGTCCCTGATAGATGAACTTTCAACTTTCGACAGGAAACCATTCCAATCTGGTCCATGTCCAACCAATTGATAATTGATGTCTTCTTTAGGATTAGTGAAAGTTACTTTTGTTCCTTTCTCTCTAACTATTTTAGCAAATGAACGATTCAGGATTTTCTGGGCAGTATTTGCCCTGTTTTCTGAGAGGCCGTCATTAAAGGTCTCTTCGCCTTCGGGTGATGCCCAACCGTTGATTGCAATGTCTTTAATCTCCCATCCCTTGCGAACGAAGTTATAGAGTTTATCAAGCCCGGCATTAACATCAGTTTTCTTGTTCATTTCCAGGTTAGTGCTAAAGTTATACCTGTTCTTTGGGTAATAAACGTTGGCATCTTCCGAAATAATAGTCACTTTTTCATAACCATGAGGAGCTGTAGAAAGCAATTCATAAGTCCTTTCAAATTGAATGTCATACAGTTCTATCATTACATTTCCCTGACTGTCCATTTCAATAACATCTTCACCAACTTCAATGGTTTCGCGAACTTCATTTTCCATTTCAATGCGCTGCGATGTAAAAATTACCCCATCAGCAAGTTTAGTGTAGCCTAAATCAACAGCTTTATTTGCAGCCCTGGCATCTTCAAGCGTCATGCCTTTTACAAGTTCAGTTTTTGGGAGGAATGCAATCGGTGTTACCATTAATTCCGAAGCCATCATTTCTGGAATATAATCAAAGGTTTCGGTGTAGCGGATTGTAGTGCCGGTTTCGTAGTTTACTTTAAACCCTTCGCCTTCTACTTTTTCACCCTTGATCAATACAGGGCTAAGAATTGTTTCACCACCATCATACTTTAGCTGGGGAGCAAAATAAGCTGCAGCCTTTTTATTGAAAAATTTTGGTGGAAATTCTGCGTTAACAGTAACTTCAACTTTTCCGGCATGAGTTTCCAGAACTTCAGGGATTACCTGGTACTTAACATCATCATAATTCTTGGCCATCTTTTTTAATCCATTACAACTTGTAATGACGACAACCAGCAAGATAAAACTTGCAATTTTTAAAATGGTAGATTTTTGTTTCATTTTGTATATCATTGTTTATTTAGTAATTCTTTCACTTTTAAGGCTGCAAATATAGTAACAATCATAAAAGTCTATTTAATTTTTTTGACAAAAAAGCTTTATTCTGATCTGATATTCCAGGACTTTGACTAAAAAAATAGCATAAATGTTTTAAAATCACTGGATTAATGCAAAAATAGGACATTATTTAGTAAAAACCTAATTATTGTCCAAACATCTCAAATTTATTGAATACCTCCCAGATTACAATCCCGGCACAAACCGATATATTCAGTGAATGCTTTGTGCCATACTGATCAATCTCAATGCAATGATCCGATAGGGCAATCACCTCCTCTGAAACACCTTTTACCTCATGGCCAAAAACAAGTGCTATTTTATCTGTTTTCGAAATTGATAAGTGATTCATCTTTATACTTTCATCCACCTGCTCGATGGAATAAATTGTGTAGCCGTCTTCCTTAAGTTGGTTAATAGCATCAACCGTATCAGAAAAATATTCCCAATCTACTGAATCAGTGGCACCTAAGGCAGATTTTTGTATTTCGCGATGGGGTGGCGTGGCGGTTATGCCACACAAGTGAATTTTCTCCACTAAAAATGCATCGCTGGTCCTGAATACTGAACCTACGTTATTGAGGCTCCTGATATTATCGAGCACAACTGCTATCGGGTGCTTTTTAAGTTGCTTGTATTCCTGAACACTTGTTCTGTTAAGTTCACTATTGGCAAGTTTTCGCATTTATCTATTTTATCTGATTGGCTGCAAAATTAGAATTTTCAAGCAGTGTTTGACGATGGAATGTCGGGAATTAGTCACCCGGTGAATTACTCCCGGGAGTAATTCAATCCCTACAAGCGATTATACGATTGCTCAGGCAGGATTCATTGGGTGACTTCCATGATCGGGGTGTAACTTTCCGTCGTCCGATTGGTGGTCTTCTTTTGACGTTTTAACTTTCCATCGTCCGTAGGACATGGAAACGTTGATGTTGCCCAAAACAATCCTT
>CAZBDF010000142.1:0-10054 GCA_964490385.1 uncultured Lentimicrobiaceae bacterium
AAGCAAAATCCCAACACTGTTTACATGTTCATCAATCATATTTTGTTTTCTTATGCAGTTACCAAAGGTCCTTTTCCAATTGACGAAATATCTATGTGTGCGAAATTAATAAAAAATGAAAAGCCAGCCCATAACTTAGTCCTGCAGAGGTAACATATATGTTTACCTGTTCTTCAAAATATGTTAGATACCATAGAATGAAAGTCAGGGTTTGACTGAATCGCATTATTACTGTAAGTCAAGCCCTGACTAAACAGGAGCCGTGTACAACCGTTTACAAACGCTTAAATCCGTTTATAAACGAAAGCAAATATTTATTAACCGAATCCCGGTAACAGCCCGCCATATCTTTGCATCATAAAGTTTAATTCATTATTCATTTAAAAACATAATATCATGAAAAGTTTAAGAAACAGTGTTCACCTGATTGGAAACCTGGGATTAGATCCTGAAGTTAAAGAAGCATCAAACGGAAACAAAATGGCTAAGTTCACTTTGGCTACCACCGAAAAGTACAAAAACAAAAATGGCGAAAAAGTGGAAGATACCCAGTGGCACAACCTGGTTATCTGGGGCAAGCTTGCCGATGTAGCTGAGACCTACCTGAAAAAAGGAAATCAGATTGCCGTTGAAGGAAAACTCAATTACCGCCAGTACGACGACAAAGATGGCAACCACAGGTATTTTACCGAAATTGTTGTACACGACCTGGTGATGTTGAAAACGGATAAGTAATCCAAACTACCTCCTGTTAAAGCCCTGATGGAAAGAAATTCCGGCAGGGCTTTTTTTAGTGAAACTCAATTTTCAAAAACGCAGTGCATTGAAAAATGTTAGTTAAACGAATCCCGATAGTGCAGCGTATCGGGATAAATGAGCTTAATGCACCGATACTCTGCATCACATTGATTCAAATTTCAATTTGTTGCCTCCTTAACTTTGCTGCGAGGTAGTTTATTTCACACAAAGCTCGCAAAGATAAAAATGAAGAATCGCAGAGGGAAAGGGCTTAATCATGATAGATTTGCGGCCTTTGCGAATTTCTTTGCGCTTTTTGCGAGAAACAACATATTTTGGTAAACCTGGGCGTTATTGCAGCAGGCATCCTTGTATTACTCACCAATTCCAACAAACCCGACTTGAAAATTGGTACCCTTGTTTTTGCCCTCGTTATGCGCGGTGCTTTCAGGATTTTGAAACTGGTAAAGTAAAAATGGGTGAACATCAAATTGCAAACCACTTATTTGCTTGGTTTTATGAATCCCTGCCTGGCCGGCAAGGCAGGCTCTACGAGGATTTTACTCATGCTTTTATTACAAATTGTTACAATTCTGCAACCTCTGCGAGGTAAGATTCTTTCGTGCTTTATTTAGACAATATGTCCGTAGGACATACATAATTGTAGTAAGCACATTCCATAAGAACATGCCCAACCCCGTATGGGTTGCATAATATTTCAAAAATGAATATCGTGCAAATGGAGATCAAAAGAATGTGTGCAATTTGTTCTACACCCGATAAAAATCACCCCCGATAAATTATGCTACATTTGCTCGATTGCAAACATTAGCTAGCAGGGTGCAATTATACCAATTTAACATTACAATGAGCCAAAGCAAAATTTTGAAAATGCAGAATCTATGAAATTAGATTATTAATTCTGAATTTTGAACGGCTAAAACACATTATGAACGAAATAAAAACACGGCAACTTGCAGCGGTTATGTTTACCGACATCGTTGGATATACGGCATTAATGCAGGCCGATGAGGAAGCTGCAATAAATGCCAGGGCCAAACACCGTAAGGTTTTTCAAGCCCAGCATCATTTGTATCACGGAGAAATCATTCAATATTATGACGACGGCACCTTAAGTGTTTTTAAAAGTGCGATTGAAGCCGTACAATGTGCTATCGAAATTCAAAAGCATTTACAAGATGGAAAAGACGCTGTCCCACTAAAAATAGGCCTGCATTTGGGCGACATTGTTTTTACGGATACCGACGTTTATGGAGATGGTGTAAATCTCGCTTCTCGTATTGAAAGCCTGGGCACAGCCGGCACTATCCTTTTATCGGAAAAAATAAATGATGAAATTAAAAATCAAACCACTATTTCAACACGCTCTTTAGGACACTTTGAACTAAAAAACATTGCAAGGCCCGTTGAAGTTTTCGCCATTTCGAATAAAGGAATAAAAATCCCTCTTCCTTCCGAATTAGAGGGTAAACAGAAATCGTTAAACAAAACAATTGCTGTATTGCCCTTTGTAAATTTAAGCACCAGCAAAGACAACGAATATTTTAGTGATGGCATCACCGAAGAAATCATCAATGCTTTGGCAAAGATTAAGAGTTTGAAGGTTACCTCCCGAACTTCGTCTTTCTTTTTCAAAAACAAGAACATCCCAATTACACAAATCGGAAAGGAACTCGGGGTATCCATTATTCTTGAAGGCAGTATCCGTTTATCCGGAAATACCATACGAATTACAGCGCAGCTGATTCAGGCTGAGGAAGATTTTCATTTTTGGTCGGAAACCTGGGATCGGAAATTGGAGAATATTTTTGATATTCAGGATGAGATAAGTTTAATAATTGCTGATAAACTCAGAGAGCAATTTGGTCACTTTGAAATCCAGGAACACCTGGTTGAAAAACAAACAGACAATTTTGATGCCTATGCGCTTTCGCTAAAGGCCAAATATCTCAGGAATTTATGGAACCCTGAAGATGTTAAAAAAGCCATCGCACTTTATGAAAAAGCTTTGGAGCTGGATCCAATGCATACGGAATCGCATATAGGCCTTGCCGATTGTTACAGCTTTTTAGGAACAACCGGTTTTATGCCATTTAAGGAAGCCTGGGAAAAAACAATTCAGTTTACACAGCAGGCCTTAAATCTAAACGACCAATTATCCGGCGTTCACTACCAGCTCTCCAATCAGGCTTTTTTTGTTGAATGTGATTACAATAAATCACTGCTGGAAATGAAGAAGGCCATACAGATTAATCCAAACAATGCCAAAGCCCAGCAGTTCATGTCCTTTTTTTACATTATTGCCGGGGACAAAGAAAAATCCAAGGCGCACCTTGACATTTCAATAAGCATCAATCCTTTATCGGAAGAAACGCAGTTTTTTAATGCCTACTTCCATTACATGGCCCAGGACTTCAAAAAGTCAAACCAACTTCTGGACAAATGCCTGTTGGCAAATAACAAAAACATACCGGCTCATTACGTTAAATCTATCTGCCTGCTTATGTTAGGTAAGTACGATGAAGTCATCGGGTATTTTGATTCTATTCCCTCTGATGTAGTTATTTCCGATGAAAAGACAGGCGCAAGCACTTTGGCTTATATCCTTAAGAAAGACATTGAAAATACTACAAAATATGTAGAACTATTGCAGGATCAGGCCAAGGACCCAAATGGATTTACTGCCGATTCCTACCTGTTTATGATGTATGCCCTCACTGGAGAAAACGACAAGGCTTTTGATTGGGTAGCCCGGGCCATCGAAAACAAATCTTCATTATTGCTGCTTCGATATGCTGATCCCCTGGTTAATAATTTAAAAAAGGACACCAGATATTTGGAATTTCAAAAACGGATTTTCCGCACCGATTCAGAAAGTGAAGACACGCAAACAAAGAAAGTTTTACTTGATGATGAAACGGTTGCGACTTATACAACCCAGCTTCTGAATTACATTTCAGAAAAGAAACCCTATTTAGAATCTGACCTGTCCTTGCGCTCTTTGGCGGATCAAATAAATATTCACCCCAATCACCTTTCCTGGTTGATCAACAATAGCCTGGGGAAAAATTTCAACGACTTCATTAATCATTACAGAATAGAATGGTTCAAATCACTTTCAAGGAACCCTAAAAATTCAAACGTCACCATAATAGGCCTGGCCTATGACAGCGGTTTTAATTCAAAAACGGTTTTCAATACTTACTTTAAAAAAGAAACCGGACTTACACCAAAACAATTCATGAAGCAATAGATATTTTGGAAGCTTATAATCAGCCCATCTACATTATCCCATTCCTCGCTCCAATTTGTTCGGAATTATAATCCGGTACTATTAATCGTAATCTTGCATATACTTTTGCACCACAAAATAACAATAGAACAATTATGAAAATTGAACTGCTAAATAGAAGAATAGATTCAGAGCATAATCAAAAACTCACCAAAGCCTACAACAACATGGATGGTTTAATAAATGCCCTGAACAAAAAAGAAATCCCGGAAGCTGACCAAACGGCAATCTATGATGATATTAAAACAATCAATTCATTTTTGGGAACAGAAAAAGAATTGATTAAGCTTTTGAAAAAGACTTACACAAAGACCCTTTCAGAAATCGAAAAGAAATTAAATTTGGTAACAAAGTCCCATTATCAACAACTTTGGATGGTGTATGGAATGTTTGTAGGCTTGCTATTTTCAACTGTCTTCGGCAATTTCTTCGAATCGGTCACTTGGGCTTCATATCCTATGGGACTTTCGATGGGTATGCTATTTGGACTTCTGGCAGGGAAAAACCGCGACAAAACTTCTGAAAAAGAAGGTTTACAGCTTGATATATAATTCTAAATAAGAGCATTAAATTACCTAAAACCAGGATAAATGAAAGCAGTAGAATACGGAAAGTACGGAGCCCCAGAAGTCCTTCAACTTAAAGAGGTAGAGAAGCCAACTCCCAAGGCAAATGAGGTGCTTATAAAAATATATGCAACCACGGTTACAGCAACGGAATGTAACTTCCGCAAGGGCGACCCATTTATGGCCCGACTTTTTACCGGACTTTTTAAACCAAAATTAAAAAGGCTTGGTGAAGAACTTGCAGGGGAAATTGAAGCCCTGGGTAAAGATGTAACACAGTTTAAAATAGGCGATCAGGTTTTTGGAACAGCAGGTCCGGGCTTTGGAGCCAATGCCGAGTATTTATGCGTCCCTGAAGAAGGAGTATTAGCCCATAAACCAGCTAACGTAAATTTTGACGAAGCCGCAGCCAGCGTTGATGGTTTTTTAACGGCACTGCCATTTCTTAGAGATACAGGCAAAATTAAAAAGGGACAAAAAGTCCTGATAAACGGTGCTTCCGGGAGTGTTGGTGCAGCGGCGGTTCAGGTTGCCAAATACTTTGGGGCAGAAGTTACAGGCGTGTGCAGCACCGCAAATGTGGAATTGGTCAAGTCGCTTGGCGCTGATAGCGTAATCGATTATACCAAAAGGGATTTTACCAAAACCGGCCACAGCTACGACATCATTTTTGATGCGGTAGGCAAAGTCAGATTTTCAGGATGCAAAAGTTTACTTGCGAAGAATGGCATTTTTCTTGAAGCCGGCATCGGGATGGGAATTCTACCTCAGGTATTATGGACTTCAGTATTTGGCCACAAAAAGGCTAAAATAGCTGCCACTGGCTTAAGGTCACCAAAGGAAAGAACCCAAGACCTGACCCTGCTCAAAAAACTTATGGAGGACGGGAAGATTTTACCTGTTATAGACAGAGCTTACCCCTTGGAGCAAATTGGAGCAGCACATGCCTATGTTGACAAAGGACATAAAAAAGGAAATGTTGTCATAGCTGTTGGGCAGAATAAGAAAGCAGGGAACAATTAAGCATTATTTCCAACCATAAGATCTAAGCCATCATTTTACTTTCAGGTACGCAAAATTTATCGTTTTGTTATTTGGGGCTTGCTAAGAAACACAAAACCATATCGTGAGCTTTAAAGTTTAATAATCCAGTAGATTAAGGCTTTCTCAACTGACCCTACCTGGTCAATATGTTCCACATATGGCTTTCCCTGGCAGATACAACGAACATTCCTACCAATCCCAGAATTTCCCACAAGCATTCAAGGGCAATAATTTCGTACCTCGTGTACGTATATGTGAATTAGCCTTTTGCCAGAAGCATGAACAAAAAGCTGTATTATTGCAATAACATCAACAAGATTTAAGCTGCTGTATTTATAACTTCAAATTCAGATGTAATACATCTTGACAATATTGAGTCACTTAAAAACAACTAAAATCAAACATCACCAAACCCATCATTACTTCTTATGAAACTCTACCTCGCCCCGCTTCAGGGTTATACCGAAATTGAATTCCGCAGGGCATGGTCGCAGTTCTTTACGGGTATCGATGTGGCTGTAAGCCCCTTTATCCCGCTGGCCGAGAGTTTCAGGTTTCGCAGCACCCATTTACACGATGTTCTTCCCAATCAAAACACACGCATTCCTGTCATTCCTCAGGTGTTGGGCATTGACCCGAAGAAGTTTCTTTTTCTTGCTACCCGTCTCGAAGACCTCGGATACGAAACCCTGAACTGGAACCTGGGTTGCCCCAAGAAAACGGTTGCACGCAAGAAGCGCGGTTCAGGTCTCTTACCTTATCCAGACCAACTGAGAAAAATCCTTGAAGAACTTATTCCCAAACTTCCACTCAGATTATCCATCAAAACCCGATTGGGATACAATTCCCCGGATGAATTTTATAAACTCATCGAAGTGTACAACGATTTCCCCCTGGAAAGCCTGATGATACATCCGCGTATCGGAACACAAATGTACGAAGGCGAAATGCATTTGAACCTTCTCGATGAAACCATTGGAGAAATAAAACAAAAGATTGTTTTTAGTGGCGATATTTCAGATTATGAAACTTATGAAACCCTAAAAAATCGTTATCCCAAAATTGACGAATGGATGTTGGGGCGAGGTGTGTTGACCAACCCTTTCCTTCCTGGTTGGATTAAAACAAGCAAATTACCTTCGGATGAAAATCAAATAAGGCAAACCTTGTATCACTTACACGAAGAACTGAATTGCGACCTCCGTGATAAGATGAAACGCGAAAGGCCCCATCTGAATAAAATGAAAGATTTTTGGTCCTACTTTGCGCGCTGGTTCGAAAAGGATGAAGCTATTTTTGCAACACTTGCCAGATTGGATAGCATCGAAGATTTTTTAGAATACATTAAAAAAATATTTAACGAATACCCGATGTCAAATCCTGAAGGGAGGAGTAGCCGACAGATTAAGTTGTAAGTCAGGGCTGAATTCAGGGCTTGACTTAAAGTCAAACCCTGACTCATGAAAGTAAAAAAATCATATTAGCTTTGTAAAAAATAATCTCATACATAACATCATTTTAATTATGAAAACACTTACCCTTTTCCTTGTCATGCTGCTGCCGGTTCTTTCTTTTTCACAAATGGTAGGTGACACAACCGTTATCCCAACTTTTAACTACACCCAAACCCAAAGTCCGCAAGGCAGGGATTCGATGATTATGTTTCCTGATGACCCCGGTGTTAGTTACGAAAAGATTATTATGGCCTATAACATGCGCTGTAAAGATGGATTGGTGTCCAATGGGACGAATACAAACCGAGGTTGTGGCGAATGGGATTACAAATGCAATACCTACATCTACGATTCAACCCATGTTGATTCAATACGAAATTACATGAGTTCCCATAACATTACCCATTTTTCGGGCGACACTTACGATTATGTTGAAGATCCCACTTACACCTACTATCAGCATTTGCAAAAAGAGGTTGTTGTAAACAACATTATTTCTGAAGATCAGCACACGGTTGGTACTGGATCCCAACAAATAGTATTTGGCGATGACAGTTACTCAGGCAAAGCGCAATTTCTTTATACCCAGTCAGAACTCAGCCAGGCTGGTATAAGCACCGGCAATTTCAACGGAATTATTGTTCAGGCCCTCAATGGTGGGGAATTTGGTTTTTTAAGGGTGAAAATGAAGCATACCAGCGAATCGGTGCTGGATAAATCTTCACCCCACATCGATGGGTTTACAGATGTATATTTTTCGGATTATAACTTTATAACTGGGGATAACAGGATTCAGTTCCATACACCTTTTGACTGGGACGGAACATCAAATATTGTTGTTGAATATTCTTTTACCAACGATACGCCATCCAGCCAGTTATTTATCGAAGGCGAAGAGTTGGGCAATGATATGGGCCTGTTGGCAGAAAATGGCACCCATATCATCAACGATGTTGGATATACCCAGGTACCTGCGGAACCCATGTCATCTATTTCAAATGAAATTACCGTTTCATTTTGGTGCAATGGAAGTGCTGATTTTCTGCCAGCACCTACAAGCATTATTAGTGCTGTTGATGCTGATAATAAGAGGACTTTAAATATTCATCATCCCTGGAGTAATTCTTCAATTTATTGGGACTGTGGAAATGAGGGTGGAAGTTACGACCGGATTGATAAAGCTGCAACACCCGAAGAGATTAAAGGGCAATGGCACCATTGGGCATTCACAAAAAATGCTGTTAGTGGCGATATGAAAATTTACCTGAATGGTGAGCTCTGGCATTCGGGCACGGGAAAGACACGATTGATGGACATTCAGGATTTAATTATCGGGAACATCCATGGTGGTTTGAGGAATTATTATGGTAAGATAGACGAATTCAGGATTTGGGACAAGGAACTCGACCAGGCCACTATCCAGGAATGGGCAAATATCGAAATTGATGATTCACACCCAAACTATAGCAACCTGGTGGCTTATTATAAATTTGATGAAGGCTCTGGTTCAACTATTGCTGATGCGTCAACATTTGGCGAAACTGCAGAAATTCACGATTATGTGATTTGGTCACACGAAAGGGGAAATAATCTTTCACGTGAATTCGAAGTAACAACACAGCGGCCTAACACTACTTTCTTTCAAGGAAACTATGACCTGACAATTAATGATGTAATCGTTGAGGAGAAAGTGGAAAATATTGCCAATGTAGTCACCGAATTTGAAATTATTCCAAGATATGGCACCATGCTTAACGACAGTATCCACGAAGTATTCACTGATTATTTATGGAAGGCGGGCTGGGAATACATTTACAATCCCGAAGGATTATTGACTGATTCGATAGAAGTTGTGGCAACTGGAAATATCGAAATTACTGAACTAAATTATTACAAACGTTACCCCGCAAAATACGAATTGATGTCCTTTGTAACCCCTTACGGCATTTACCTCGACCTGGGCATGGAAGGCAAAACCTGGTATTTTGATGTTACTGATTACGGGCCAATCCTCAAGGGTTTGAAAAGGATGACTGTTGAATTGGGGGGCCAGCGACAGGAAGATTTGGACATCCAGTTTTGGTTTATCGAAGGAACCCCACCACGTGATGTGATTGATATCAATCAAATTTGGAGGCCGGGCAGTTCGGGATTTCAAAACATTATGGACGACAGGACTTTTGAAGCACGCGATTTTATGATGAACCCCGAGGGCGAGTTTTTTAAAGTCAAGTCGGTGATTACAGGCCATGGACAGCAGGGTGAATTTACCCCACGTTGGCATACCTTAAATATTGATGGTGGTGATGTTGAATACGAATGGAAAGTCTGGACTGAATGTTCCACAATTCCTGTTTATCCCCAAGGTGGCACCTGGATTTACGACCGTGCCGGCTGGTGCCCCGGCGACCCCAGCGATGTGTATGAATACGACATCACTGAATATGTAACTCCCGGACAAACGCACAATATTGATTACACCGTTACTGTAGCTTCCGGAACTTCAAATTACCAGATCAATAACCAACTGGTAACTTATGGTGCGGCAAACTTCATTCTTGATGCTGCCGTAATCAACATCACAAAACCCAACGCCTCTGCCGCTCACCAAAGGTTTAACCCTGCATGTACACAGCCGATGGTTGTAATTCAAAACACGGGGGCATCCACGCTAACAAGTCTTGATATTGAATATAATGTTACAGGCGGCGAGGTATTGACTTATAACTGGAGCGGCTCACTCCACTTTTTAGCAACTGCGGAAGTTGAACTACCCATTCCGGATTATACTTTCTGGAGTGGAGATGACAACATATTTATAGTAAACATCAGCAATGCCAATGGCCAGTCTGACGAATATGAATACAACAACCATTTCGAGGTGGAATTTGAAGAAGTGCCCGTACACGATGTCTTCGAAACTTTTACCATCGAATGCA
>CAZBDF010000143.1:0-10049 GCA_964490385.1 uncultured Lentimicrobiaceae bacterium
AATATTTGTACCTTTGGGTGCATTGTTAATCAAAGGGTGTACGATACATTACCGTATTATTTGCCGGTTGCATCAACAGCAAATCCCTTTGGTAAATTAATAAAGCGCATAATAAGTAAGGCAAACATGGAACTACAACTCATCCAAAATAAGATTTACAAAATCAGGAGCCAAAAGGTGATGCTGGACTTTGACCTGGCTGAACTTTACGAAGTTCAAACTAAAAATCTAAACCTTGCCGTGAAAAGGAATTTAAAAAGGTTTCCAAAAGATTTTATGTTTCAACTTACCAAACCTGAATGGGAAAGTTTGAGGTGCAATTTTAGCACCTCAAACAAAAGAGGCGGAATAAGATATATGCCATTTGCATTTACGGAACAAGGTGTATCTATGCTTTCAAGTGTTTTAAAAAGTGACAAAGCCATAGATGTAAATATCGCCATCATGAGGGCATTTGTGTTTATCAGGCAATACGCACTTTCGCACAGGGATTTAACAGAAGAACTAAAAGAACTAGTGTCATGTCAAACATATTATGACGATTGAAAGTGCTCCGCACGTTTCAATGTCAATGCCCTGACTTTCAATCGTGCGTTGCACATTGAAACGTCAAAATAACCCGAAACCTCACAATTGACATGACACTAGAGGGTAAATACGATAAGCAGTTTAAAGGTGTGTATGAAGCCTTAGATTATCTCATAAAAAAAGATATGCACGAAATCGAAAAAAAAGAGCGCAAAAGAATTGGGTTTAAATCGAACACATAAGCTAACATTCCAGTAAAATCATTTTGAAAAATGAACCCGCTGATAAAACAAATATCGATTATTCTATTGTGCATGCTAACAGCAACAGCATTATTTGCCCAAGCACCGGGCAATTATATTAATGGTAAGGTTGTGAATGCGAATAATGAAAACCTCCCCTTTGCATCCATCCAATTTAAGGGCACTGTTTACGGGACAATTAGCAACGAAGATGGTGAATTTGTTATTGACAAACGCAAACTTAGCTGCGACACAATTGTGGTTCACTTTATGGGCTACGAAACCAGGGAGTTTGCTTTACATCGCCAAACCAACCAACAAATAGTAAGGCTTGAAAAAGCTGTGAACCACCTCAGTGAGGTACTGGTACTTGGCGACGAGGAGAGTTATGCCTTCGGATTATTGAAAAAGCTCATCAAAAAATACAGGAAAGAAAAATGGGAACAACTGTCGAAAGCATTCCTTTGCCTTTCATCAGAGATGGGCCAACCTCTTGAAATTTTCGAGGCATTTTATAATGCACGCTTGAACCCCCGTTCGGGTGTTGTTGACCTTGAGCTAAAAAATGGCCGGGCCGGGTTGGTAGCCACAGATAATTTTTCGTTTGTAAGTTTAAACACCACCGACATCCTCTGCGACTTTTCACCATTTCTTAAAAACACAGAACAAAAGCTCCCACTAATACCATCAAACCTGGGGAATCAATCGATAAAATCAATCTTCGACCTGAGTATCGATTACATTTTTGGAAACGAGGAAGATCAAATAGTTGTAGTAGCTTTTGAACCTAAAAATGATATTGGTTTATTCTTTAGCGGAAAGTATTTCATCAACACTAACAATAATAGCCTTCAAAAATTAAGTCTCAATATTAACAACACCAAGAAGATATTCCTGGAATCCATCCAGAACGGTGCAAGGGTTGATTCGCTGGACATTTCCCTGGAACTTAATTATGAGCCCGGTGCGATAAACTTACAGTCAATATTTTACAATTACAGTTTTGCTTTATCAAACAGGGCGGATGATAAAATTTCATCGAAAGCCTTGCTGGCATTTTACGATTATGATACCCCTTTTGAAATGCCTATATCCAGGCCTGTTGATCTTGATTTTGATTATCACAGGATACTGTCGTACCCCTACAACGACATTTTTTGGAAAAATAATTATTACATCCCGGCAAGTAAAGATAAAACTGACTTTACTGAGTTTTTTAAAACCAACGGATACCTAATCAATCACGATGAATTTACTGTAAAATCAACTTACGTTGAATCGCCGTATTTATGCTGGAATAGCAAAACACGACTGAAGTGGGGCGATATCCCAATTGAAAAGCCAGTACAAAAATTTAAAATGGAAAATGGATTTATAAACATCCATTATCAAACCGCAAGCAGTCATTTTTTGAGCGGTCATATTTTTCTTGATTACGAAAACCAGGGCGACACTACATATTTTTACAGCCGGGCATCTATTGACAGGAGCATGTCGTATTTAGCCGATCTCCCACGAGATTTATATGTGCTTTTGTATTTAAACATGTGCTTCGACCTTCACGAAATACACCGATGGAAACTTGTTGAAAAACTTAAAGGCTTAAAAAATCCAAGCCGAGAGGAAATTTCAAAATTGTACGATGAGGAGATGAGAGATCTCTATAAAGACCTGGACAAACTTAAAAAAGATACACAACAAGGTTACAACAAAAAGGGCCTTATTTTGTGGAACCGCAGAATTAACAGTGAGCTGGGAGTGAACAACCTGAAGGCATTTGGGATCAGCGAAGAGGAAAGCGAGAGTTGGTAGCAAAAAAAAAGTCCCGCCAAGGCAGGACTCAAAATTATTAATGTTACGAAAATATCAACTACGCGAGTTGTACATTCACTGCATTTAATCCTTTTCTTCCTTCTTCAAGTTCGAATGTTACTTCGTCATTTTCCTGAATGGTTTCTTTGCACCCGTTAACGTGTACAAAGTACTCTTTTGCAGAATCTGCATCTTTAATAAATCCGTAACCTTTTGAGTCGTTGAAAAATTTTACTGTTCCTTTATTCATTGTATTATATTTAAAAATTCGCGGCAAAGATAATTTTTATTTATTCAGGTATTACATTTTTTTTATTTATTTTACTGAGTCAAAGTTCTACGGTCATTAAACTGCCTTGTCATTTACTGCGCTATCATTGAGGTAAGCTCACATTTATTGTCATTAGCACTTCACGCATCATTTGCTTACATTTTCTCACACTATGCTAGGAATGACTACAAATAACTTTTTTCAATATATCAGGAAATAAAGTATAATGGCCTCTCAGCAAATGGATCAACCCACATCACTCACCTTTTGCAACATCTCCGGATTTATGATCTCGATAGTGTGCCCGTTGATTTTGATGATATTGTCCTTACGGAATTCTGACATGATGCGGATCACATTTTCGGTGCGCATGTCGATCAATTCAGCAATCTCGCGCCTTGAGACAGGCAATTCAAATTCGTTGCTTTTATAGATGTTGTTGGCAAAATCAAGCAAAATATAGGCAATCCTTCCCCTGAGGTTCTTGTTGCTCAATGCAAATTTTGATTCAAGAACGTCATCAGTAATATTACTCATGCGCTTGATAATGTCGAGGGCGAACTTTCCATTGTTTTCAATTTCGTGAAGAATACACTCCTTGGATATAAAACAAACCGATGAATCTTCGATGGCAGTGATTGAATAGAAATATTCAGTTTTTGAAAATACCGACAGGAGGCCTACAAAATCGAATGGCTTGGCAATGCTGATGATCTGGCCCTGGCTTTCGTTAACACGTTTGTGGAGTTTAATCAAACCGTTGTGAACATAAATAATCGAACCGATCGGGTCGCCTTCACGCACCACAACTTCGCCTTTCTTAAACTCAAATTGCTCCTTGCACGAATTCAATTTAAACAATTCATCCTGCGCAAGCGAATTAAACAACAAAGACTTAAAGGAACATATCTGACAGTTCGGCGATTTTATCTTTTCACTCATTCCAATCAGCTAAATTATAATCTGGTAAAGATAATCCATTTTATGATAATTATCATGTTATGATAATTATCATATCTACAAATGTCGATTCTTAAATATCACGGAATACTTTTGTTATCAAATTAACAAACACTAATCAATACTAACGGCATGAAAAAAATTGTGATACTTGGTGGAGGAACCGCCGGAACCATCATGGTAAATAAACTCAGAAAAAACCTCGATCGCAATGAATGGGATATTACTGTTGTCGATAAACACCGTACACATTATTATCAGCCCGGTTTTTTATTTATTCCTTTTGATATTTATTCGAGGCACGATGTAGTTAAACCCAAGAGCGACTTTTTTCCGGCCGGTGTAAATGTAATCTACAGAGACATCGACAGGATTGACCCGGAGAAAAATAAGGTTCTACTTGATGGCGGAAAGGTTTTATCATATGATTTCTTAATCATCGCCACAGGCACGCAAACCCGTCCCGAGGAAACTCCCGGGTTAAAGGAAGAACTCTGGTATAAAGAAATTTTTGATTTCTACACCATCGAAGGTGCAGTAGCCCTGCAACAATTTTTCAAAAAATGGGAAGGCGGCAAACTGGTAATGAATATTGCAGAATTGCCCTACAAATGTCCCGTTGCTCCGCTTGAGTTTATCTTTCTTGCCGATTCGTATTTCACCAAAAAGGGCATGCGCGATAAAGTGGAGCTTATTTTTGTTACACCACTGCCTGGCGCATTTACAAAGCCCGTTGCTACCAAAATGCTAAGTGATCTGCTTGAGCAGAAAAATATCAAGATCGTTCCGGATTTTTACCTCGAAAGGGTTGACAACGAAAACAAGAAAATAATTTCATACGATGAGCAGGAAGTAGAATTTGATGTCCTGGCAATTGTTCCGGTAAATATGGGTGCAGATATGATTGAACGCAGTGGACTTGCCGGTGACCTGAATTTTGTTCCCACCGATAAGGAAACCCTGCAATCGAAGCAATACGAAAATATTTTTGTACTTGGTGATGCAGCAAATATTCCTACTTCAAAAGCGGGATCGGTAGCACACTTTGCATCTGAAGTTCTCTTTGAAAACCTGATGTCAGCAATTGAAGACAGGCCGATGCTAGCGAAATTTGACGGGCACGCCAACTGCTACATTGAGACCGGTGATGGCATGGGATCGCTCATCGATTTTAACTACGACACAGAGCCACTCCCCGGAACTTATCCACTACCTGGAATCGGGCCTTTTGGTTTGCTGAAAAATACCAAGATGAACCATTATGGAAAGATCATTTTCAGGTGGATTTACTGGCATATTCTATTGAAAGGAAAAGAACTGCCTGTGGACGCACACATGACCATGGCCGGAAAAAAATTGTGGAACGTCTAATCCTGCTGCATCATGAAAGAAGAACTAATTCAACAGAAATTTGACGAGATCAATCAAAAGCTCGACCTGGTACTGGATCATGTAAACCAGCAACGACTGAAATCGGAAGCTATTGAAGATCTAATTGCCGACGTATCTATCATCGGGAAAGATGTTTACGACTCAACGGTGAGTGACCTGGAAGAACACTCTGTGGAAATTGATCCTGCAGAGGTAAAAATCTTCCTGATCAAGTTGCTCAAAAACGTGAATAATTTCAGCGACTTGCTTTCATTTTTCGAAAGCATGAACGACCTGCTTAAAGATGTTCAACCCATAGCCAACGAAATGATCATCGACATGACAGGGAAGATGAATGAGCTGGAGAAAAAAGGTTATTTCGATTTTCTACGTTCGACAGCTAAAGTTGTTGACAATGTAATCACACACTTTTCAGCCGAGGATGTTGAGTTGCTTGCCGACAACGTGGTGAGTATTCTTGAAACAGTAAAAAGCCTAACCCAGCCTGATGTCATGTCGGCTATGAATAATGCAGTTACAGTGTTCAAGAGTATGGATGTGGATAACATCCCGGAATATAGCATCTTTAAAGCTATGCGTGAACTCAGGACACCCGAAATGAAGAAAGGGCTTGGATTTATGATTGTATTCCTGAAGAATTTATCTAAAGCACATACTTCATCAAACTAAAAATAAAATTTAACAAACTAATATCAACAATTAAACATTTAAAATTATGTCAACTAAAACATTGGGTGGCAAAGCCATCGAAGTAAACGAAGAAGGTTATCTGGTCGCATCCGCCGATTGGAGCAAAGAAGTAGCTACAGACCTTGCAAAAGAAGAAGACATCGAATTGACCGATACCCACTTTGCAGTTCTTGAATTTTTGCGTGGAAAAGCCACTGCCGGAGATACAATAACAATACGATCAGTTGGTAAATCCGGCATTATCGACATCAAACAATTTTACCAGCTTTTCCCGGGTGGCCCGTTGAAGAAAGCTTCTAAAATAGCCGGTATCGGTAAACCTTCGAGTTGTGTTTAAATGATCTTGATCGAAGAAGTTAAAAGATGTCATTTATTGTCATTAGCGCTTCGCGCGTCATTTGTTGTCATTACCACACACTAATTCATGAAAAACGAAAATGACAATTAATGATTATCAATGACCACAAATGACCATCAATGACAAAACAATTCAACCAAGCAAAAGATAAGTAAACAAATCGGAAATTTTTAAGAACTTAAAAAGAATAAAATCATGAGTACAACAGATAAGCCCTTACAAAAAGTTTGCATCATCTGTGCAAAGGGATCCATTGAAGATGTATATGCTTCGCTGGTAATGTGCAATGGAGCGGTAATGGAAGGTATTGAAGCCAAACTGTTTTTCACCTTTTTTGGTCTGGATGCCATCACTAAAAAGACAATGAAAAAGCTACATACTGCCACCGTGGGCAACCCTGCCATGCGCATGCCTGGTGGACTTCCATTTCCAACGCTGCTTGGAGCAATTCCCGGAGTTGAAGCCGGGGTTTCAGCCATGATGAGAAGCCAGATGGAAAAACTCGACATCCCAACAGTTGACGAATTCCTGGAAATGATCACTGCCGGTGGTGGTGAGATTTACGCCTGCAAACTGGCGATGGATATGTTTAAACTCACAAAAGAAGATCTTCACGATGAAGTAAGCGCAGTGCTTACCATTGGCGAATTTTACGAAAGGGCAGACGGAGATCGCACCCAAATTATCTTCACTTAATACTCAGAAAAATGACAATCAAAAACCTAAGCATAATACTTCTTCTGGCCATCATGGTATTTTCAACAAAGTTGATGGCCGACGAAGAACTTTCTCCATATCTCAAAGTTGGAACTAAAAACAGTACAATGGGGGATGCCGTTTCAGAAGTAACATCTTTGCTCGAAAAAGCCGGCTTTGAGGTCCTTGGGGATTATGCCCCGGAAGACAGCCAGAAACTTCATGTGATTGCATATACCAGGGACGACCTTCAAAAGATTTGCTTTACAAAGGAAGACCGTGGAGTCCTTGCAAGTATTTTAAAAATTGGTTTTGTTGAAAAAGATGGAAACATCACCATTTCGATGTTGAACCCGATGTATCTGTTTTACGCTTACCTCGGCGACGAAATTGAGGGCCACGAAAAAGACCTGGAGAAAATTGCCGGCGAAGCAAAAGCTGCTTTAAATTCTGTTGGTAATGAGCTTACTCCGTTTGGTGGTTTCGAGGAAATTGATGACCTGCCTGATTATCGCTTTATGGCAATGATGCCACGATTTGAAGATCCTGAAGAACTTAATGAATTTGATTCCTTTGAAATTGGTCTTCAAACCATTCGTAAAAACCTGGATGCCGGCAAAAGCAATACAGTAAAAGTATATGAACTTATTTTTCCTGAAAAGGAAATCGCCATTTTTGGTGTTGGCCTTTATAATACTGAAGAAGGCGAAGCTCATTTTCTACCGATTATTGGCGAAGACAATATTGCAGCCATGCCTTATGAAATCATCCTCCAGGGAAAAGAGGCAACTATGCTCCACGGAAAATACCGCTTCGCTGTGCATTGGCCGCAACTAACGATGGGTGAATTTATGAAGATAATGAGTACCCCGGGAGATGTTGAGGATGCACTTGAAAGTTTAACAGAATAATTTTTATTCAAAACTAATATAACACCAAATCAAAAATTTAAATTTATGAAGACGATTAAATTCACATTAAAAAACATGATGCTGGCACCGGCTATTCTTTTAGCCATGACCTTTATTTCCGGAGACCTTTTTGCCACCGACGGCTACTTCAGTACGGGACAGGGCACCAAAAACAAAGGATTCGCCGGGGCTGGTATTGCATTCCTGCATTCCCCCTATTCTGGAGCTATCAATCCCGCTGGCATTGGATTTATTGGTAAAAAGTTCAGCTTTGAAGTTAGTGTTGGCTTGTTCAACCCTAACCGGAAATACACAGTTATTGGTGATCCAACACCACCTCAAAACTGGCCCTACGAAGGAAGGCAAATGTTGTTGGGCCTCACGCCGGGAACTATCGAAAGCGAATCATCTACTTTCATTATTCCTGCAATTGCCTTTACCTACAAGTTGGGCGAAAAAAATGTGCTTGGCCTCAACTTTTACGGTAATGGTGGAATGAATACTGATTATCCTACCAAAACCTATTACAGCGAAATTATCAACTCGTTTGGCAATCCCATGCCCAATGGTTTTCCTAATCCTATGGCCAATGTTAGCCAGCCTACGGGAGTAAACATTACGCAAATGTTTCTATCGTTGACCTATGCCCGTCAGATTGGTGAAAAGCATAGCCTCGGAATCTCGCCCGTATTTGCTTATCAAACATTCGAAGCAAAGGGGCTGGAAGCATTCAGGGACATGGGTTCTGCAGGAATGCCCGGCATGCCCGTTGACAGAAGTGCCTACGTAACAAACAACGGAAGCGTCAGTTCAACAGGTATTGGATTTAAGATTGGATATCAGGGTGAATTATTTTCTGGATTCAGGCTTGGTGCAGCTTTCCAGCCAAAGATCAAGATGAGCAAATTTGACGAATACAAAGGTTTATTTGCCGAAGAAGGTGGATTCGACATCCCTGCAAACTGGACAGCAGGTGTATCTTATGATTTTACTGAAAATATTACTGTTTTATTTGATGTAAAACAAATCATGTACAGCCAGGTAAAATCCATTGCCAATCCTATGATTGCATCCCAAATGATGCCCATGGTTCCAAATCCTGAAATGACTTCGCCACAGGATGCATTTATTCCAAATCCAAATTTTGTACCATTGGGAGATGAAAATGGTGCTGGCTTTGGTTGGGAAGATATGCTGATTTTTAAAGTTGGTGCAGAATTCAGGCAGGTAGAAAATTGGCAATTCAGGCTTGGGTATTCGTATGGCAAACAACCCATCCAGGAATCTGAGGTCATGTTTAACATGCTAGCTCCGGCAGTAAACGAAAATCACATTTCGCTTGGTTTCACCCGTATGTTTGGGGATCATGGCCTTAACTTTGCCATTACACATGCTCTTGAAAACTCCGTTACTGGAATGAATCCTTTCGACCCGGGTCAGCAGATCGAATTAAGCATGAACCAATGGGAATTTGAAATCGGTTTTAACTTTTAAAATATTTCAAATAAATATATCCTTAATTGTAATCCTTTTTTATGCAGGCTGATCATTGAAAAACGATCAGCCTGTTTTATTTTGTTAAAGATATTAACTTTGTAACATATTTAAAAACCACATGAGATGAAGACAAAAGCTGTACTTCTGATTGCATTAAAAGGTTGCGGAAGCAACTGCCCAAATCCTAAATCGTGGGTGGGTAAAAAAAGCGGGTGCTGCACCAAATAATGGAACGCAATTTCGATAGTGAACTGACATTTAAAACTTCCCGCAGCAGTGGCCCGGGCGGACAGCATGTAAATAAAGTCAACACCAAAGTTGAACTGCGCTTTGATGTCACAAATTCCGCTTTGCTTAGTGATGAAGAAAAAGAAACCCTCCTCGAAAAACTTAAAAATAAAATCAGCAAAGAAGGAGTCTTGATTATTATATCTCAACACTCAAGGTCACAAATTAAGAACAAAGAAAAGGCTATAGGGCAATTTTACAGATTGATCGAAAAGGCCCTCACCCCTATCAAAAAGCGTATTGCCACAAAGACACCAATGCGCGTTCACAGGAAGCGCCTGGAAAACAAACTAAAACGGGCCGAAATCAAGGAATTGCGCAAACCTCCTAAACTGTAAGTGTTAAAAGCGAGTGAATGAAAGATTAGGAATAGGACGCGGATGACACGGATTACACTGATTTAC
>CAZBDF010000144.1:0-4987 GCA_964490385.1 uncultured Lentimicrobiaceae bacterium
AATCCGGGTGATGCGTGCTGCAAAAGCACTTGGCATTCGCACCGTGGCCGTTTACGCTGAGGTCGATAAAGATTCATGGCATGTTTCTTTTGCTGACGAAGCTTATTGCCTGGGCTACGAGGAACTGAGCGACACTTACCTGAATGTAGAAAAGATTATCGATATTGCCCGTGAAACCCGTTCCGACGCCATCCATCCCGGATACGGCTTTCTTTCTGAAAGCCCTGCCTTAGTAAAAGCTTGTGAGGAATCAGGGATTACCTTCATCGGCCCCGACACACGAGCCATTCGTTTGATGGGAAATAAGATTGAATCGAGGGAGTTTGTGCAAAAAATTGGTGTGCCCACCACCCAGGGAATTGTTGGCGATACTGAAACCCTTATCCGCGAAGCGGGCAAAATCCCACTGCCAATTTTGGTGAAAGCTGCTGCCGGAGGCGGAGGTAAAGGAATGAGGATCGTCAATGATTTGAGTGAAATAGAAAGTGTAATCGAATCCACTACCCGCGAGGCACTTTCCTATTTTGGTGATGGCACAGTGTTTATCGAAAAATATGTGGTCGAGCCGCGCCACATTGAGTTTCAGGTGATGGGCGATAAATTTGGCAATGCTGTACACCTTTTTGAGCGTGAGTGCTCTATTCAACGACGTTATCAAAAAATCATTGAAGAATCACCATCCCCAACCCTCACCGATGAAGTCAGAAAGAAGATGGGCGAGGCTGCAGTAAAAATCACCAAAGAAATCGGCTACAGCAATGCCGGCACCATCGAATTTCTGGTAGATAAAGATCTGAATTTTTATTTTCTTGAGATGAATACCCGTATCCAGGTGGAGCATCCGATTACCGAAATGGTAACCGGTATTGACCTGGTACAGGAACAAATATTGGTGGCGGCAGGAAACCCGCTTGGTTTTTCACAGGAAGATATCAGCCAAAATGGCCATGCCATCGAGTGCAGGGTGTATGCCGAAGATCCAGCCAATAATTTTCTGCCCTCGCCCGGCAATATGATTCTCTATCGTGAACCCGAAAACCGGCGTGTAAGGATTGATGCCTGTACCAACAAGGCCGCTATGATTCATAGTTTTTACGATCCGATGATTTCGAAAGTTATTGTTTGGGAAGAGGATCGCGAACATGCCCGCCTGAAAATGATTGATGTGCTCAAGGATTATATCATACATGGTATCAAAACCAATATCCGTTTCCTTATCGAATTGCTGCAGCAGGAAAACTATATCCAAAATACAATTTCTACAAAATACTGCGATATTCACCTCGATGAAATTGTGGAAGCCTCGGTGCAAAAGCGTGGCCAGATTGTGATAGATGCACCCCTGGCTTCTTACGCCTTATACTTTTTAAAGTACAAAAATCTGTCACCCAAATCTTCGGTGTGGCAAAATATTGGCTATTGGCGCGACAGGCTTGAGTTGAAACTTAAAATGGATGAAGAAGATTATGAAGTTGTGGTTTACCCGGCCAAGTCTGGATTATCAGAAGTGGTTATTGGCGACCGCTCCTACATTGTTGAACTCCCACATCTGAGCGAAAATCGAATTACTGTAAAAGCCAAAGAAGGGATTTTTACTGCCGATATTTCGCATGATAATTATGGAAATGCCTTTGTTAGTTGCAACGGCCACATTTTTAATATCCATCGCGATGACCTCTTGATTAAAGAGGATGTTTATACTGGCATCGACAGCCCCAACGGCGAAGGTCAGAACTCTATTTTCACACCCATGCCCGGCAAAGTGATAAAAGTGAATGTGAAGAATGGAGGGGAAGTAAAGAAGGGCGAAGTGATGATGATTGTAGAAGCCATGAAAATGGAAAACAGTATTGCTGCACCCCGCGATGCCATCATCGAAAAAGTAAATGTCAAACCCGGCCAAATGGTGGACGGAAGCCGGCCATTGGTGGTGTTTGTGGAGGTGGAAACGGACTAAAATAGAATTGTATCATGGCATAGAGACAAGGCATGCCTTGTCTCAGCAATGAAGCAATATGTCATTTGTTAAAACCTAATATAGGAACCAATGAAAACATTTTATCATTGCCACCCCGCAAAGGCGGGATTTCGCTTCGCTCAACATTTAATCATTCAATCATTGTCGCATTCATTCATTTAAACATTATTCAAAAAAAACTAAGATATGAACTTTGAACTTACCGAAATTCACAACATGATCCGCGAAACCGTCCGCGATTTTGCCGAACGTGAAATCCGTCCGGTAGCCCAGGAACTGGATGAAAAAGCAGAATTCTCAATCGAACTCACACGCAAAATTGGCGAGTTGGGCCTGTTTGGAATGTACCTTCCCGAAAAGTATGGAGGACAGGATCTGGATACCCTGGCATACATCATCGCAGTTGAGGAACTTGCCCGCGTTGACGGCAGTCAGGCCGCTACGCTTGCAGCCCACAACTCGCTGGGCATTGGGCCAATCTACTACTATGGCACCGAAGAGCAGAAAATGAAATACCTGCCCCAATTATGTACCGGAGAAGCTTTATGGGGATTTGGACTTACCGAAGCCAATGCTGGTTCCGATTCGCGTGGCACAAAAACCACCGCTGTTCTTGATGGCGATGAATGGGTGATCAATGGATCGAAAATATTTATCACCAACGGATCATCTGAGATTTCAGTTGGCTCGGCGGTGCAGGCTGTTACCAAAACTTTAGATGACGGCAAAAAGGAGTTTTCAACTTTCATTGTTGACAAAGGAACGCCCGGCTTTAAACGTGTAACAATGCATGGCAAAATGATGTGGCGTGCATCGGATACAGCAGAGTTATATTTTGACGATTGCCGGGTGCCGAAAGAAAATTTATTAGGAGAAATAGGGAAGGGGTCGAAGATCATGCTTTCTACTTTGGATAACGGCAGACTGTCGATTGCAGCTATGGGCCTTGGTGCTGCACAAGGAGCTTTCGAACTGGCCTTGCAATATTCGCAGGAACGCAAACAATTTGGCAAACCCATTTCAAAGTTCCAGATAAATGCTTTTAAATTGGCAGATATGGCCATGAAAATTGAACACGCACGTTGGTTTCTCTATCGCACTTGTTGGCTCAAGGACAATAAAAAACCCTTTGGCAAAGAAGCAGCAATGACGAAACTTTATTGCTCCGAAGTTGCCCGCGAAGTTGCCGACGAAGCCGTACAGATTCATGGTGGTTATGGATTGATGAAGGATTACGATATCGAACGGATTTTCCGTGACCAGCGATTATTGCAAATTGGCGAGGGAACCTCCGAAATTCAACGACTGGTAATTTCAAGATATATTGGGGTGTAGGAAGTGGAGAGGTGGAAAGATGGAAAGATGAAAATAAAGATGTGTGTAATGCCCAACACTCCAACACTCCAATACTCCAATACTCCATTACTCCAATACTCCAATACTCCAACACTCCAATACTCCATTACTCCAACACTCCAAAATTCCATCTTAACCTGTTTAAAGTTCATCAGAGTTTTAAAATAACATATCATGGCTAAAAAAAACAATGGGATCCTGCCTGTAAGCCTCAACCTCAATGTAAGGGGCTTGCCTGTTTCTGCTACCCTTGCTATTAATGAGAAGAGCAATGCACTGATCAGGGAAGGCCGGGAGGTTTTTAAATTCGGTTTGGGGCAATCGCCTTTTCCAGTTCCTGAACCTGTGGTTGATGCCTTGCGGAAAAACGCCTTCCAAAAGGATTACTTGCCCGTAAGGGGATTGATGCCCCTGCGTGAATCCATTGCGCGGTTTAACCGTAAAGCACATGGGCTGGAATGCACGGCTGATGATGTGATTATTGGGCCAGGCTCCAAAGAATTGATTTTCCTTCTTCAAATGGTATATTATGGTGATCTTGTGATCCCCACACCAAGTTGGGTGTCTTATTCGCCACAGGCGCAAATCATTGGCCGCCCCGTAACCTGGGTGCCTACTTTTGAAAAGGATAACTGGTTATTGACCCCGGAAAAGTTAGAGATCATCTGCCGGGCAGACCCCGACAGGCCACGTGTAGTCATTCTGAATTACCCCAACAACCCAACGGGGTGTACCTATAAACTTGCCCAACTAAAGGAAATTGCCCGTGTTGCCAGGGCCCATAAAGTGGTCTTGGTATCCGATGAAATTTATGGCCTGTTAAATCATAGCAATAAGCACGTATCCATCTCCAGGTTTTATCCCGAAGGTACAATTATCAGTAGCGGGTTAAGTAAATGGTGTGGTGCTGGAGGTTGGAGACTTGGAACGTTTACTTTCCCGCCCTCGTTGCGGTGGCTGCTTAATGCCATGGCCTCAGTGGCCAGCGAAACCTACACGGCGACTTCTGCACCCATACAATATGCCGCGATTGTGGCATTTGACGGCAGCCCTGAAATAGATAAATACCTTCGGGCATCGCGCCGGATACTACATGCACTCGGTAAGCATGTTACCAAAAAACTCACAAAACATCATGTTAAAGTACCCGAGTTTCAAGGTGCTTTTTATCTATTCCCGAATTTTGAGCATTACCGTGAAAAATTGATCAAAAAGGATATCTACACTTCCGTTGAATTATGCGATCACATTTTGGAAGATACTGGAGTGGCCATGCTTCCTGGCCGTGATTTTGGCCGGCAACCCGAAGAACTCACAGTAAGAATTGCCTATGTAGATTTTGACGGGGCAGCTGCATTAGAGGCTGAGGCCAAGTGTGATAAAAATAAAGATTTTAATGGCAATTTTTTAAATGAAAACTGTGGGAAGATTGTCAAGGCAACCGAAAAGCTTTGTAATTGGCTTAAAGCGTTGTAGTTTCACTAACCTATTATAAAACCTTATAACGATGAAAGAACAAAAAACAAAATGCACCGTCTTTGATAATGGATCGATATTGATTGAAGGCGACTTTGAAATTGTAGATGCCAAGGGCAATAAAATTGAAGCATCAAACCCGGCGTACCTCTGCCGTTGTGGCCATTCAAAAAACAA
>CAZBDF010000144.1:5087-10007 GCA_964490385.1 uncultured Lentimicrobiaceae bacterium
TTCTGGGGCGAATTTTGGAAGTATGCTGAAATCATCCATTCAAAGGAATACGAACTTGTAGTAGATGATATTTCGAAAATGCCGGGGGCAAATTGGTTTCAAGGGGCAAGGCTGAATTTTGCCGAGAACCTGTTGAAATACAAAGGTGATAAAACAGCCATCATTTTCAGAAGTGAGAATGGTTCCGAGCAAAGATTGACCTTTGATCAATTGCATGATGATGTAGCCAGGGTTGCTGATGGATTAAAAAAACAGGGAGTTGTTGTTGGAGACCGTGTAGCCGGCTTTATGCCCAATCTTCCCGAAACGGTAATTGCCATGCTTGCCACGGCATCCCTTGGTGCCATCTGGTCGTCATCATCGCCCGACTTCGGTATCAAGGGTGTTTTGGATCGCTTTTCGCAAATCGAACCAAAAGTGGTTTTCTCGGCTGATGGATATTTCTATAATGGCAAGCAATTCGATTCGCAGGAGAAGCTAAAAAGTATCCTTGAAAAACTGCCCTCAGTCGAAAAAGTGGTTTTGGTAAATTATTCCGGAAAACGGGATATTTCCAGGATTGAAAATTCAATAGGTTGGGAGGACTTTGGCTCAGAAGCCAATAATGGAATTCACTTCGAACAATTGCCCTTCGACCATCCTTTGTACATCATGTATTCTTCGGGTACAACGGGTTTGCCAAAAAGTATTGTGCATTCAGCAGGTGGCACATTAATTCAGCATCTGAAAGAATTGCGTCTGCATTGTGACCTCGATTCGGACGACACCATTTTCTATTTCACCACCTGTGGGTGGATGATGTGGAACTGGGTAGTGAGCAGCCTTGCTGTTGGTTCAACGCTGGTGTTATTTGATGGAAATCCATTTTATCCCGCACCGGATGCCTTATTGAAAATGGCGGATGAATTGGATATCACGATTTTTGGAACCAGTGCAAAATATATTGCCTCACTCGAGGAGGCTGGTGTAATCCCAAAAGAGATTTCCGACTATTCAAAATTGAAGGCCATTACCAGCACCGGCTCACCATTGACCAACGAAAGTTTCGAATATGTTTATCGCGAATGGAAAAAGGATGTTCAACTGTCTTCAATAGCAGGTGGAACCGATATTGTTTCTTGTTTCGTGTTGGGTAATCCAATTTTACCGGTTTACCTTGGCGAAATTCAATGCAGTGGTTTAGGGATGAACATGGATTGTTTTGATGATTTTGGGAAATCGCTGATTGGCCAAAAGGGAGAGATGGTTTGTAAAACACCATTTCCTTCCATGCCCATTTATTTCTGGAACGATCCCGATGGTAAGAAATACCACAAGGCCTATTTCGAAGTATATGACAACATTTGGCACCATGGCGATTATATTGTAATCAGCGAAACAGGTGGAGTGACCATGTATGGTCGATCGGATGCGACCCTGAATCCCGGCGGTGTTAGAATTGGGACTGCCGAAATTTACAACGTGGTAGAAAATATGGATGAAATTGCTGATTCGGTGATTGTGGGCCAGCAATTTGAGGGCGATGAACGTGTGGTGCTTTTTGTGAAACTGGCCGAAGGCTACACGCTGGATGATGACCTGATAAAGAAACTCAGGACCAATATTCGTTCTTCATGCAGCCCGCGCCATGTGCCGGCAATTATCAAAGCAGTTAAAGATGTTCCTTACACCTTAAACGGCAAAAAGGTTGAAGTGGCAGTTAAAAAAATTATCCACGGAGAAGATGTGTTGAACAGGGACGCATTGAAGAATCCGGAATCGCTTGATGAATTTGAAGGGGTTCTAATTCCCTAAGCGACTCCAAGTTGCTAAGGGAATTTTAATAAGATTTACTAAATTTGAAGTTGATAATTTATTAAGTAAATATGACCAAAGAAAACGCTATAAAATTATTTCAAGACCAACGAGTCCGTGTTCAATGGGATGATGCACAGGAGAAGTGGTATTTCTCTATTGTTGATATTGTGGGAATCCTAACAGAAAGCGTAAATTCAAACAATTATTGGAAGGTCTTAAAAAGTAGGCTTAAGAAAGAAGGAAGTGAGTTGGTTACAAATTGTAACCAACTGAAAATGCAATCTGGAGATGGAAAATTCTATAAAACAGATGTTGCTGACACAGAACAACTCCTAAGGCTGATTCAATCAATCCCATCTCCCAAAGCAGAGCCTTTTAAAGTTTGGCTGGCAAAGGTTGGATACGAACGGATTGAAGAGACAGAAGATCCTGAAAAAGCATTTGACAGGGCTATGGAAACATATCTCAAAAAAGGGTATTCCAAAAATTGGATAAATCAACGATTGAAAAGTATCGAAGTTAGGAAAGACTTGACCGATGAATGGGAAGATCGCGGTGTAAAGAAAGGCTTGGAGTACGCGATACTTACTGATGAGATTACAAAGGCATGGGCAGGGTTTTCAACAAAAGAATACAAGGCACTAAAGGATTTGAAAAAGGAAAACCTCCGGGATAACATGACTAATCTGGAGTTGGTTTTAAACATGTTGGCAGAAACATCAACAACTGAACTGTCGAAGAAGCATAAGCCAAAGACTTTTATCGAAAACAAAAATGTTGCAAGAAAAGGTGGTTCTGTAGCAGGAGTTGCCCGCGAAGACCTGGAAAAGAAATTAGGTGAAAGTGTTATAAGCCCTTTAAACGCAAGAGAATTGGGTAAAAGTGACAATGACGATATTATAGAGATTGGAGGGGCTTGAGTTGCCGGATGAGATTTAAACTAATTTCCTAAGCGATTTTGAATCGCTAAGGAAAAATTAGAGAGGCTTTTACCTTTTCTTAATTCCAAATTCAAAAGAAATTTTTATTTTTACAGCAGAAGTCATTATAATTAGTAGTTGATAACCCAAAACAAAATACAGTATGAATTATCCAAAAAAAGTAGTTATCGGAGATATTACCGTGCGTGATGGATTTCAGCACGAAGAAAAATTTATTCCTACAGAAGCCAAACTCTGGCTTTCGGAGCAATTAATTCTTGCCGGTTTTAAGCACATCGAAGTTTCCAATTTTGGTAATCCCAAAGGAATGCCTCAATTTAAGGATGCTGATGATCTGTTTAAGGGGATCAGGACCAGCAAAAAAATCAAACATCTTATCGATGATGTCTCGCTTACCGCAATCACCATTCGCGAACGTGCTATTCAGCGTGCCATTGATGCAAAAAAGGAAGGCTATGGCCCCGACAGGATTTTGCTCATGGTTTCAACCAGTGAATCACACCAGCGAAAAAATTCAGGACTCTCATTGGACGAATACTGGAAGATGAGCGAAGAATGGGTGAAAAAAGCAAGGGACGCCGGCATGGCTGTGAATGGAACGGTAAGTACAATCTGGGGTTGCCCCATCGAAGGGCCGACAGAAATGAGCAAGGCTATCGAGTTTACCCAACGTTGGTTTGATATTGGCGCCACCGATGTTGAACATGCCGACCATGATGGTTCTGCCTCACCCGACAGGGTTTACAAATACTTCTCGATGTTGCTGGATAAAGTGGCTAATCCGCACAAACAAATTGCACACTTCCATACCACACGTGGGTGGGGACTGGCAAACGTGCTTGCTGCCCTTCAGGCCGGGATGACAAATTACGAATCGACTATGGGTGGCCTTGGTGGACAGCCTGCCAACTTTGTTGATGGAGTTCCCGTTCCCGGAACCGGAGATTATTATTACAAGGATCCATCGGCAGTGGGCCTGGTTTCTACCGAAGATATGGTGGTGATGATGGACGAAATGGGCATCGAAACCAACCTGGATATTGATAAAGTCCTTGAAATTGGTGAAATGACCGAAAGGATTGTTGGTAGGAAGTTGCGCAGCGAATCCATCAAAAACGGCAGGATTCCCAAGGAGCTTAGTGGAAGAGAATAGAGAATAGAGAAGGATTGGCAGATGACCGATGACCGATGTCAGATTTCGCTGACTTTTAATATTTGCACACATAAACTGTGTGATATGAAAAACAAAGAATATAAATTGGAGCCGGGAGGATATCTATGACCGCAAAATATTTTCTTGACACGGATTTTCTTGTCTATTGAAGGGTTGAAAATTCAAAGCCCTTTTGCTATATCCCCGATCTTGGAATAAAAAAAACGGGCATCCAGATGCCCGTTTTTTTTATTATGCCGATTGTATTTTCCCAAGTCTTTTAATCTGTTCTTTTTTAAATGGCATGTAATCAATTTCTTCTTTGAATGCCAGCCAGTCCAAAATCTGCATTGTGAGCGGGTCATTCATTTCACCAATGGTGTAGTGATAAACCAGATGAAACCTATCAAGGCCATCATTAATTTTAGTCTTTTCTTGTGATCCGTCCTCATTGTTCAACCTTGATTTTACAACATAGTCTTCATAAACTTCCACATTGGCCATTCCCATATCTTTAGAAACCGAAAACATGATTTTCCTTACGTGTTTGTAATGCTGCAATTTCATAAATGGAAAAGATTTGGTGGGTGCACGCATGTCGAACCTTTCGCGGGTAAGAAATGAAAAGAGGTGGCTGTTCATCTTACTTTCTTTCGCTTTTGTTTCGATGATGCCCCAGGGTTCCCTCATTTCGGCAGGCAGGCTGTTGGCACGTTGACAAACTGAAAAAAGTGCATTTATAAAATTATCATAAGCCTCTTTATTGGCCTCATAATTTTTCCGGATGTCTTCCGTTTTTTGCTGGATTATTGTCCTGCTAACCTTTTGTTTCCTTCTGGGATCCTCTTGCTTTTCATGTTCAGCTTCTTCCAACCAATGTGTCATCAATCTTGTCTTTTATAATTCTTCAATCCGCTATTCGTGATAACGATTATTTTACTTTGATAGCTTAGATGGTTGGTCCAGGAAGTTAGAAGTTGGTTTTTTTGATTAATCTTTCTATAAAAACCCCACTACTCCATCACTCCA
>CAZBDF010000145.1:0-9986 GCA_964490385.1 uncultured Lentimicrobiaceae bacterium
ACCCTCTCAAAAATTACTCAGAATTTGCGCAACCACAAATCCCAGGTAATTCCCGATGGCATAGCCAACAATACCAACTGTTAATCCCGAAACTACTATCTCACGGTTCTTAAGTGCGCCGGCAACAACGGGTACAAAGGGCGGACTACATATTAACGCTGTCGAAGTAACGATCATCGTATCAGTATCAATCTTAAATATTTTCGAAAAAATGGTTTGAAGTACCAAAGAACCAAAAATTACCAGCGACAAATAACTCAAAATCGTTGGTGTTGATGTAACTAACTCTTTCACATCAACCATCGAGGCAACATCCAAACTAAAGATGAGGATGAAATACATACCCAGTTCAAAGGTCTTATCTATTTTATTGATCTGCGGAAGCAATGACGCGCCAATGCCAAGAGTGGTAATTAGAAGTACCACCACCACCATCTGACTTTTTTCGGGCACAAGTAGTGCTATTCCGCCGGCAATGGAAAAAATCAATATCGACAGTAAAAGAGCTTTGAGCAGCGGAAAGCTTTTTGATTTTTTAAAAATCCCCCGATAAGCATACTGTCCATTAATTTCGGCATTTGCATCAAATTTTAGATTCCCAGCTTTAAAAGGCTTTAGAAAAAGATTAAAAAATCGCTGGCCGATGGTAATCAGGAAAAGGAAATAGACACCCGAAATCAACATATCGTAGCTGTGAGTAAGCAGGTAGATTTTAGAATCAATGTCAAGCATGATTTTCAATGCAGCCAGGTTGGGCGTACCACCGGTATAAACTCCAATCAGCATCCCTCCTACTTTCCATAGTTCAGGAAAAGCTTCATCGTGTAGTAGAAAAAAGCCAACAAAAACCATGATCAAAACACTGATCAATCCAAATAAAAGCGACAGGGCTGTGGAACCGGCAAGTTTGAGCCATTGCTTGATATTGGAT
The DNA here is from genome assembly GCA_964490385.1 of uncultured Lentimicrobiaceae bacterium. Taxonomy (GTDB): domain Bacteria; phylum Bacteroidota; class Bacteroidia; order Bacteroidales; family 4484-276; genus 4484-276. The sequence goes on from CAZBDF010000145.1 coordinate 932, forward strand.
GAAAATAGAAGTAATGGAATTGCCAGTGGGATGGTAATAATTGTAATTATTTCCTGGACCAGATCACTACCTTCAGGAAGGATGCCAAGATTTCCAACAATGAAACCCAGCACATAAGCCACCACCACAGCACCAATTTTATTCACGAAAGTAAATCGACTGTCGAGGTACAAAATAAATACAGGAGCTAAAACATAAAACAGGACAAGAAGTACAATTCCAATCATTGATTTGCCTTTTGTTTTGACACGACAAAACTAATGAATAAAATAAGTTGATTAAAGACAATGAGGCTGTAAAACAAATTTCACATTCTTACACTCAAATGGTTTATTTTTTCATCGAATTGAACGAATTAAACGAATTTTACCTGCCGTGGGCTGGTGAATTCTATTTTTTAAACCGTCATGATTTCGGATATGTAAGAAAGGTATTTTCTACAAATGAAATCCAAAAGTAAAATAAACCATCAGGTGGCCAAAACCAATTTTACTTTCGGGAATGGTTGAGGGCTCTCCTGACCAACTGCTTGTGGAATAAGGCCCCATCTTACTTTTGGCAGCAAACAGATAATCCGTTCCAATCTTCCCGCAAGTAACGCGACGGTCCCAAATTTTCAGGTTCAAACCACACAACAAACCTGGTGACACAGCAGTGTATTTTTCAACGTCTGCATTGGATGAAGTTATTCGTTTACCAAAATTAATTAACAGGGCTGGCCCGGCAGTTAGCTCAAATACTTTTGCAAAATCGTAGCGGTAAAGCGGGATTATTGAAACATTTGAAAAACGAATTCCCAATAGGTCTCCGTTTTCGGTGGCACCCCAAATCTCATCAAAATCAGAATAAGACACCATGATGCCCCACTGGCTGCGAGAAGTAAAATAGCGGGAATAAACAAGTAGTCCTGAAAAACCAATTTTACTATAATTTGGATGTTCAATATCACTACCACCACCAAAAAGGCCACTGGAAGTTGTAGCATCAAAACCATTGTCCACCATAATTTTATCCATTTCGTTGTTGGGCCCAATTGCGTTAAAACCAAGGCTTATTTCAAGTGTTCCCTTCTTAGCGGGTTCATTATCCTGGGCTTTGACGGTAAACACTACAAGGAGGAAAAGAAGGAAGACTGCTGATAAAAATATTGACTTTTTCATAATTACAAGGAGTTAATTATTATGAAGGAATTACGGATTTTCAACAAACCTTTTTCTACAATTTCAAAAAGCTAAAATAAGAAAATTTTTCAAATCTATTTGGAAGTATCAGAAATTGATATTAGATTGTGGTCAAATTTTTGATTAAAATCTAATCTATGCGGCCACAAATAGGAAAACGAGCTCAGCACTTAAGCGAGCAGGAAAAGGAAAAAACCCTTTCGAGGGAGTTTATTGAAAATAACCTGAGAAAAAATTTAACCATCAGGGAAGAATACTTGCCCCTGGCTGAAATTAAAACCGCCATCAATATCAACGCCATCGAGCAGCGCATCCTGGTAAGGAAGAAGGTAATTAAAGTGTTACACCAGGATATTGAACGGGATTCGATTATCAGCAAACTATTGGAAGAAAACCATTTCGACAGGCACAGGATAACGAAGATGATATAGGCGGGGGAGTGTTTGGTGTTGAGCGTTTGGCGAGTTGGATGTTGAGGGTGGACGACAAATTTCACACTATATCACTTTTGCATTATATTATGAATCCTCTACGAGGATTTCCATGATATTTCCTGATACATTGTTACAATTCTGAAACCTCTACGAGGTAAGCTCTAAAATTAAAAACAAGTCCATCAATGCTAAGTTTTCCGGTTATCATTAACAAAAAGCCACAACTTTAGTGCGATGAATTTCTGATTCCATCAAGCATTTCCACATTCATCGGGACATTCTGAATGTAGAGTTAATTTACAACTATTAATTTTTTGCAAGGTTCAAATAAAATTTTTTATGGGATTATACCTCGTAGAGCCCGCCTTGCAGCGAAGCAGGATTCCAGAATTGTAGAAAATATGATGAAAACAGTACAAAATCCTCGTAGAGGATTCATAGGTTTTTGGTCTTAACATTTCAAAGTAGAATTGTCGTACACCCGATATTGAAAAGTTAATTTCTATATTATTTCTACCTTTGATGGGAAAGATTGCCAATATTTTCTGATGGTGGTTTCCAAAAATGAAATTATGGAAAAGAGAAAACTTCCAATCCTAATAGCCGCCATAGCCCTTTGCATGCTTTCCTGCAATAAGAACAATGTTTCGTCCGGTAGCGACAAGTTGCCAAATATGATCATCGATACCGATGTTGGAATTGACGATGCCATGGCAATACTCTATTTGTTGCAACGCAGCGACCTGACAGTTAAAGGAATTACCATTTGCGGCACAGGTATGTCGAATATGGGGGCAGCTACTGAAAATACTTTGGGATTGCTCGCTCTGGCAGGTCAGCCGGACATTCCGGTTGCAAGGGGGGAAACCATTGCTATCAATAGTCAAAATACGAATTTCAGGCCGCAGCAATGGCTGGACGAATCCAACAGCATGATGGGACTGGAATTGCCATCAAACCCTACTCATCCCTTAAACCAAAGCGCAGTTAACTTTATCATTGATGTGCTGGAAAGATCAGGCACTCCCATACGTTTTGTTGTTCTGGGCCCAATGACCAACCTGGGAAGTATATTGCTGCAAGCACCTCACCTGGCTGAAAAAATCGAATCGGTTTATGTGATGGGTGGATCGGTTAATGTTCCAGGAAACCTTCCCTCCGGCGGCATTGAAAACAACACTGTAGCCGAGTGGAATATTTTTCTTGACCCGGATGCTGCAGAAATTGTATTTAAATCCGGGGTTAATGTTATTCTTGCCCCTTTGGATGCCACCAACAAAGCGCCTGTTACCACTGCCTTTCTCACGCGCATTGCCAACGACCACACCACCCCGGAAGCGACATTTGTATTCGACATCCTCAGCAAATTGGAGCAATACTACGACACCTTGTATTTTTGGGAACGTATCCTTAAAGTCTTTATCAAAATGAAAAACAATGCATTAATAGACTGTTGGGACGTGGGAAACTTTAATTAATCATCTTCCTGCTCATTCACATTGCTATCGGAATCCTCCGCGAACAATGCCAGGTAAATTGTATGATTAGCAGCAAACTGCATGGTACCTTCCTGGCAAACTGCGATGAAGTTCAAGTGGGCTACAAACCTTAATATTTAGCATTTGGCCGGCCATTACTTATACAAAATATTACCCAGCGTAATTTACTTCTTTGAAAAATAGGAGCCTATCCTAACGTTAACATTTTTCTGTAAGTTATTGTACCAGAATGCATAATCAAATCTATGATAAACTCCTTCTGACCATCGGCCCATATGAACAAGATCTATCTTCCCTGATGCTGGTATTTTCATATCGGCAACAATTAAAACTCCCTTTTGAATATCCAAATGTGCAGCGGCAAAATTTGGGATTTCCTCAATAAGCTCACCGTTAGTATCATCGAAAAATTCAGCCCCAAGATTTGCACTCCTGTCGGCGGGAGTAGTGTCAGTTCTCCAATTAAGGGGATTTATTGCCACCGCACCGGGCAATAAAACCGGAGAAGGCCCAGCATCTGCTCCTTCGGTATTAAAAGTAACAATTACACCCGTATCGTCTTCACCTTGAGCAAGCTTCATCCATGGATATTTTTCTAAATCATCTTTGGTTATAGAGTAGCCAATCAGGTAGGCTGCCACAAGACGCTTTTGTAGAGCAGGATCATTAAACCGTTTACGCATCAGGTTAATAAGCGTCATTGTACCTTGGCTATGGCTGGCGAGAATAAACGGTCTATCGGGATTAAGGTGCTCCAGATAATAGTCGAAGGCTCTTTCGACATCCCCGGCCCCGATTTGGAAAACAGGATCTTGATAAGCATCTATCCCCCCATTACCAGCAATCATACCCTGCATTGCTGCCGATTGCTGGCGGTAAAATGGCGCAAACAAATTGGCATGTGCTGAATACACTCCTGCCTGGGCAACCATTAATCCCCGGGCATTTTCCCTGAGCGAAGGGTCGGAAATATCCATATTTTGAGGGTCCTGCCCGGTATAAATCGTTGGATAGACGTAGAACACATCAACATCTTTTTCTATTGATGATGGTAATGAAACCCAATTATATGAATCAGCATAATTCAAGTTTTGCTTGGGTTCCGATGAATTATTACTAGTATTATTGTTCATGCAAGAAACTGTTATCGTTAAAACTACTACAAAAAAAACTAATTTACAATTTTTCATTATTTCTCTATTTTTTTTATTATCCAGCGTAATTTTCATTCTTCTTTTAATTGATTTAACATTGATCGAAATTTATCGTACGCAATAGGTTCAATAGTGAAAAGGTCATTCTTTGGATCAAGCAGAACGTCATCTATCATTTTAATCATTTTATCAAAATCGACATGCGTAATGTTGTAACTTTTTGCTTTACTTACTATATCCATGAAACGTGATTTTATGACTTTTCAAGCTTGTTTTCATCTTTAAAACCATACAAACTTTTAGTTCCTGTAAAAGTAGGAAAAATCTATTTCAGCAAGATATGTTGCCCGGAAAAGGGTGATATTTGGAAGAAATCTGAATAGTGATTGGTGATTGGTGATTGGTGATTGGAACCACGTCCTGGGCTAAGGTTCACAATTCATTTACTAAAATTACCAAAAGAATGGCGAAAGTGCTGAGGGTGGTGAAATAGCCAATCGCCTTCAAATCTAAATTCATAATACGGGTGCTTCTCCATAGAATTATGAATAGTACCAGGAGTACTATCGCTGCGGTGAGGTACTCGTTTATGTTCAGCATCGAGGATATCCTTGCTTCATCCTGCAAACTAATTCCGCCAAAAATAATCGAGAAAAAGCGCGAGAAGACTGCAAAAAATACAAATGAATACGCGTAAATAGATTTCGTTTTCTGCGTAAGCAATAGAAATATAAAGGCCTGAAGAATCGTAAAGAAAGGTCCTCCTATGGCAGACCAAAGCGCACTGGATCGGTTTATGAAGTGGCCACTTTTGGGAGCGGAATTGTTTAAACTTAATGTCATGTCATTTCCTAAAACTTCTCCAAAAACCCAATGCCCGGATTCGTGAAAGAAATAGGTAATAAATACAATGGGTATCATTGAAAGTGCAACTTTCCAATTAATTTGGCTTTCTTTTAAATCATTACGTATTCTGTTGATAAAAGTCATATTCATTTTTCAATTCTCAGGTTAATAGTTTTTTTGCTAAAATAGGCATTACTCCACAACTCCAACCTAACCGCCACCAGGAGCAAGCGCAATTTTAAGCCTTGTTGAAGGATCAACCTGCTTTTACAGCAGACCAGATATTTATTGATAGCTTGCTATGTGTTTTCACTTTTGAGTTGTGCAGATTAAAAAACTATTTTGAGATATCTGTATTGGGAAGCTCCGTATTTAATTGCCCCTCAGTTTTTGATAGAATTGTTGGCACAAGCTTTTCGGAGAAACCCGAGAGGAAGCACCATATAACAATCAACGCAATACTTTTTACATCTAAAATCAATTTGCCTGTGGCATCAGTATCATTCGAAAACTCAGGAAATGCTACACCGCTTAACAATCCTGATTGTAAAAAATAGAAGAAGATTAAACCCGCACCAAACCCGGTAATTATTTTAGAAATAACATAGCTTTTTTGCTGCAATAAATGTAACCCGTTTAACGAACTCTTGTTTATACGCCGTCTGAGGCCGGTTAACATACTAAATGCAGCACCCATTGCCCCAGAAGTTACGGCAGTAAAAATGTCGATGGCCCTGCCTTTACCCTCTCCAATATGATATAGGTAGTCCAATAGTGGGGGGAAAAAATAAGGCAAAAAGAATAAAATAAAAGTTGCTATAAAGACATAACTGGCAAGATGCCAGGCGTTATTGATATACCTTTGTTTTAACCGCAATTTAATAGCATACGACTGCAAATGCTGAAAAAGTTGTTTAAGCAGCACTTGTTTGGCATTGTCAGTTTCTGATGAAACAAGCCGGGACTTGTAATATTTTTCAACATTTGTTCCCAGTGCTTCAGCTTCAAATATATTATTCTTAATTGTAGCATCTAAGATATCACCATGCAGTAATGGCACCATTAATTGTTCAATCTGGTCAGCAGACATCCAGGTTTTATCTCCTGCGAGCAATTCTTCTATTTGTTTGCTAATAGTTGCATTTTCATTATTATCCAGGTTGAGAATTTGCTGGTAAGCAGCACTTATTGATACATACTTATGCTCAAGGAACTTGTTTACTTTTCTTTTTACCATGGGTATTTTGGGTGTTTGTGTTTTCAATATAATCATTCAAACAAGTGTTTGAAAATTTGCATGCTGCACATTATATCTAAACAAAAAATAATAATTTTTGTTTAGATAGTCCAATTTCCATATCTTGGGATGGAAAAAAAAGTATGGCTAAATCCTAAGAGACAAGATGTTTAAATCAAAGGAAAGCTAATCAGTCGATTCATTTTGAATATGGGTGTTTAATTGAAAAAGGATCAATAGCCCTGTCCTCTACAGACTGTGTGAAAAAGCAAATTTTGACTTGCCCTGGCATTTATGCCAGGGACTGAAATGATGCAGTATAATTGGGCTAAAGCCCAAATATTCAAGGTTTGGGCTAAAGCCCATTAAAAAGAATGAGCCTTCAATCTCCGGGCTAAAGCCCGGAGTTAGTCAGATTTCAGGTTGTTTTCACACAGCCTGTTTTGCCATAGGCATTACCTTTGGGAAGGGCAGGGAATAAGTTGTTGAAATGAATTTTAGGAATTATCATTGTTAGGGATAAGCAGTTAGCGATCCCCTTTTGGTATGATCAGGCATCAAGCCAAGAACACAAAACACTTAACACCGGGCTATTTTTTTTCTACTCAATAATCCCAACCCATCCCCCACCCGGGGCAAGCAAAATTTTCAACCTTTGACCGGAGGAAATCTCTTGTTCTGAAAATTTAAAATCATTTGCGTTTTTACCGGCATTGGCGCCATCCTGCCATATTTTTATGCTGTGCGCTCCGGGTGAAAGAAAATCGAAATCAATAACAAACTCCCGTTCTGTCCAGTCGGTCATAGCACCAATGTACCAAAGTTCACCTGAGCGGCGGGCTATTATAAGGTAATCGCCCACCTTTGCTTTCAACACTTTTGTTTCGTCCCAGGTTGTTGGTACTGCTTCTAGGAACTCCATTGTTTCCGGCTCACGGTAGTAATTTGAAGGGCTGTCGGCAAGCATTTGCAGCGGGCTTTCGTAAATCACATACATTGCCAGTTGGTGGCAGCGTGTCCCCTGGCTCATGGGCCTGGTCCAACATTTCTGAAACTGCTTTTCTGTACAATTTATCATCGCTCCCGGGGTATAATCCATAGGGCCGGCCAACATGCGGGTGAATGGGAGTATCAGGTCGTGGCCGGGAGTAATGCTTTCGCTCCATTTGTTGTTTTCCAAACCATGCACGCCTTCGCGCGTGAGTACGTTGGGGTAAGTTCTCCGTAAACCTGTGGGCTTATAAGATCCATGAAAATCGACCAACAGTTTTCGTTTGGCAGCAGCTTCAGCAACTTTCGTGTAGTAGTTTACCATCTTCTGGTCGTCGCGCTGCATAAAATCTACCTTGATCCCTTTGGCTCCCCATGCCTGAAATTTATCTAATGCCACATCCAATTGATTGTCCAGCGTAAGCCAAACCACCCATAAGATAATTCCAACATCGTTTTTGCTTGCATAAGCAAATAATTCTTCAATGTCGATATCAGGATTTACATCCAGCAAATCCTTGGTATTCGACCAGCCTTCATCCAGGATGATGTATGGAATATTGTATTCAGCAGCAAAGTCGATGTAATATTTATAGGTGTCCGTATTTAAACCTGATTCAAAATCCACACCGTAAATATTCAAAGCATTCCACCAGTCCCAGGCCACTTTGCCGGGTTCAATCCAAAAGAAATCTGCCAGCTTATTTGGGGTAGCCAATTTATACACCATATCGCTTTCAATCAAATCAGCATCATTGTCAGTAATAATCATCACCCGCCAGGGAAAATCACGGTGGCCTTTGGTTTTGGCGATATAATCAGCAGCCTGGTCAACGATCATCGTGCGGTCGTTTGTTTGCTTTTCCTGAAGCGGATAAGGCGGAAAAAGACTTGTAAGGACAGGCTCGTTTTTATTTGTACCGGTGAGGTACATTCCCGGGTAATCCAACAAATCAGATTCGGTGATGGCAATTCGTGTACCATCAGCTTTGCAAACAAGTGCAGGCATGCAACTCATTTGCCCTGCCGTAATGTATTTTACTGCGAGAAATGGATACTGACGTTCGGAGTGGGTGAGAAAGCTTTCCTCTTCCGGGAAATAGATCGAATCGTTTTCGGAAAGATGAAAACTGGATTGTTCGTTAATAACAAGCAAATCCTTTTTAAAATTTGTTTGCCAACGATAAGCCACACCATCGTTATAAGCCCTGAAAACAAGATTATAATTTCCCTTGAATTCGATGGTCAATTCGTTACAATGGTTGCTTACTTTTTCCCTTTTCTCCTTCACAACCGGGATGATTGTTTCGTCAATCTCATTAATAAATGAATGCTTAACTTTTCCGTCATGCCCCAAAACAATTCCATTATCCAAGGTCATCGAAATAAGTGATGGATGAACGATTTCCTGTTGATCGAATGATACAGAATAAGAGGTAATCTCATCAATTTCAATATTAACAGAAATGCGTTGGTCGGGCGAGGTGAGTTCGAAATTATTTTGAGCTTTTGCCGGGATGTAAATCAAGACCAGTAAAATAAGAATTGAAGATACAATAATTCGATGCATAGTGTAAGTTTTTGATTTTAAAGAAGCGAAAGTACAGTATTTATATAAAATCATTAGTGTCAGGCATAAACGGTTCATCCCCTACGGGGAATTTTTCAGAGAATCTAACATCTTTTTCTACAGTACTTTATCCGCTACACGGAA
>CAZBDF010000146.1:0-9947 GCA_964490385.1 uncultured Lentimicrobiaceae bacterium
GCGGGTTTACGCTGGTGAAACGGATAAATCCTAATCCGTCTAATCAGCGCAAATCAGCGTCTGAAAAAATCATTGTCGATCATTTTGACTCTCTCTTCTCTTCGCCCTCCGCATCCTTTGTGGTTTTTATTTTCCGATCAATCCATAAAAAAGCCGAATTCACAACTCACGTCCCCTTAAGCCTTCCACTTAATATTGCATCCAACACTTGGGGTTTGTATTCGGGGAACTTCTTGCCCGGTAAGCACTAAATCAAGAAACTTGCGTAAATCTTCGCCGCTTACAGGCTTGGCATTACCTGGACGTGACCCATCAAACTGCCCGCGATAGGCACATTTCATTTCACCATCAAAAACATTGAAATCGGGAGTGCAGGCAGCATCGTAGGCTTTGGCCACTTGTTGGGTTTCATCGAAAAGGTAAGGGAAGGGGAAGTCCATGTCCCTGGCGAACTCAATCATTCTTTCAGGCGAGTCGGCCGGGTAGTTCACTATATCGTTGGAGTTGATCATTATAAACGATACTCCCTTGGGAATATAATCCTTACCAACCTTAACAAGCTCATCAATAATGTGGACAACAAAGGGGCAGTGATTACAAATAAAAACCACTACTGTTGCCTTATCTGATTTTAACTGTTCAAGTGTAAGTTCTTCACCCGAAATCACATCCGGAAGTTTGAAATCAGGGGCTGTGAAGCCGAGGGGGATTTGTATAGTTGGTGTTGCTGCCATAATATGAATTTATTTATCAGTAACAAAAACAAACAAGGTATTGTTCAGCACATCATCGAAACATAAATTTTGCTACAATATCAGAAGTAAATACTTGCTGATACCATCGTAGCCAGGTTAAAATTTATATTGCCCGGATTACCATACCTGTCGGATGATTCATCGGATATGGTAAAGTTTCCTTGTGCTTCAATACCAACGCTAAAATGCTCATTAAAGAAGTAGTCACCTCCAAAAGCAATACCGGCCAGGAGATCAAGTGTTGAACTATTGCCATCTTCCGGGAAATAAAAAATCGCTCCAAGCTGGACACCAACATACGGCATCAGGTCTCCCTTTTTCAAATAAAATTTAGGCATAATACCAATACCCAAATCCACTCCCTTTTCACCAGCCATTTGAAAGTCTATTGCCGGGGCGATAACAACAGTTTCGCTCACAAAAATGGGGAGCATCAAGCCGTATTGTTGGCTCTGTATTGTAGCTGTAAGGCCAACTTTTCCTTTTCTACTATCTTCGTTTTGCGCTGAAACAACCGCAGTAATTGTGCATAATACACAAACAAGTAAGAACCTAAAGTTTCTTTTCATTTTTAAATGGGTTTTGAAATAATACTAATATGGCCGGTAATTATGGTTAATCACAATGTTGTCCCACAATTGGATATTGTCGCCTTCAAGGTAAGCACGGTAATAGCCATCAGGAATATTTGTAATGTCAATTTGAATAAGTCTTCTGATGCTATCTGTTTCGAAAATAATTTGCGAACCCATTACAAGGTTTGAAGAACCCATAAAATTAGCTTCGCCCGGAAAACTATTATTTGTTGTAGCCTTCACCATGTACAGTTTCATGTCATCGGTATAATCGTCACCACAATAAAAAGTCAAACCATACCAGGCCGGATTTGGAAATCCTACTACAGAAATATCCAGGCCATTACCACCACCCGGATATGCCCCGGTTTTTACATTGGGTGTTCCTACATACATTATAATGTTGCCAGCCTCGTCGCGCGACTCATAACCCGTTATGACCGGAGATCGAAAGGCGGAGGTCACGTATTCAGGCGTAGAGGATTGTTTTGAACATGCAAATAAAACTAAGAGTAAAGTGATTAATGATAATGCCAATATCTTGTGTGTCATAGTGGAGCTTTTTTTGCAATTCAAACTTACGCAAAAATAGGACAATTTGAATCATACAAATCCAAAATTTTTATGTTTCTACCAAATCATTTTTTCATTCAAGAGGTGTCATGGATTTATAAAATCGGTCGGGTAAGTATCCTGACAATATGGTTTTTTGTTATTTCTCCGTGGGCGCATTGATGAATTTATCCTACTACATTCTGCTGATTTCCAAAATTATCGCACATAAAATTTTGCATATCAAATTTTTATTATCTACTTTTGCCGCCCAATTTTCGGGAGGACAAACAGTGGATTATTTAAAGCATTTTACAATCCCTTTTCGTGGCCTGAAACCGGGAGTTCATCAGTATGATTATCAAGTTGATAAACGGTTCTTTGAACGTATTGAATATGCTGAGGTCAGCAATGGAAACCTAAAGGTTGAACTTGAGCTGACCAAACAGGAACGCATGCTTATCTTCGATTTTACCATAACTGGTTACGTGGAAGTTGATTGCGACAGGTGTCTTGGTAAATTTAACCAGGACATTGAGGGAAGTGAAAAATTGTTTGTGAAATTTGGTGAAGAGTGGGAAGAAGAATCAGACGATGTAATCATTATCCCGGAAGGTGAATATCAGTTTGATATCAGTGAATACCTTTACGAGTATATCATCCTGTTATTACCGATGCAGCGTATTCATCCTGATGATGAAAATGGCGAAACAACCTGCGACCAAGATATGGTGGACAGGATAGGCAGCCAATCCGAAGTTTCGGAAACAGACCCACGATGGGATGCATTATTAAAACTTAAGAACGACAATAAACAAAAATAGGAAACAATAAAATTAGAATAAAATGGCTCATCCAAAACGAAAAATATCGAAGACCAGAAGAGACAAGCGCAGGACACATTACAAAGCTACTGCACCAACACTGGCAAAATGCCCGACAACGGGCACCGTACACCTTTATCATAGGGCATATTGGGTTGACGGCGACCTTTATTACAAAGGAAAAGTTGTAATGCAAAAAGCTGAAGTGGAATAAACCGGGTTATAAAAATTCAATTTCCTATATCTTCATAAATCAATGAAATTCGGACTGGACGTAATGGGTGGTGATTTTGCACCGGAAGCCACAATAGATGGTGCAATACTTGCGCAGAAAGCACTTCCCCCCAACGACCAGATCGTACTTATCGGTGATGAAGACATCATAAGGGTTCTTCTCGCAAAAAAAGAAGCCGATCCCGACCTATTCCAAATTGTTAATGCCAGCCAAACCATCGGCATGGCAGAAAAGCCCTTAAAGGCACTGGCATCCAAACCAGATTCAAGCCTTTCGGTAGGTTTTCGACTATTGAAATCACGTAAAATACATGCTTTTGCCAGTGCCGGAAATTCCGGGGCAACAATGGTAGGGGCAATGTATAGCGTCGGCAGCATTGCCGGTGTCATCCGCCCAACTACAACAGCACACGTCCCACAGGAAAATGGTGACGAAAGCATCATCCTCGATATTGGCACAAACCCCGACATCAAACCCGATGTGCTTTATCAATTTGCCATCCTCGGCTCTATTTATGCAAAAAATGTTTTGAATATCAAAAACCCCCGGGTTGGTTTGCTGAACATTGGTGAAGAAGAGGGTAAGGGCAATCTGTTGTGTCAGTCGGCTTTTCAATTGATGAAAGACTCCAAGGAGTTTAATTTCTGTGGAAATGTCGAAAGTCGCGACCTCTTTAAATCGAAGGTGGATGTAATTGTTTGTGATGGTTTTACGGGCAATATCGTTCTTAAACAAATAGAAACCATCTATCAGATGTTGCAAAAAAGAAACCTGTTGGATGATTTTTTTTCTCGCTTTAATTACGAGAACACCGGGGGAAGCCCTGTGTTAGGTATTAACTCCGGCGTGGTTATCGGACATGGAATTTCCAATGCACTTGCCATAAAAAACATGATTCTCATGTCGAAGGAGATTGTTGATGCCAAACTCGCTTCAAAAATCCGGAGGGCCCTTCACAAATACACCCGGTAAGAGATTAAAAACTGAAACTAATTATTATGACCAAAATAAAAGCTGCCATAACAGGAGTTCATGCCTGGGTTCCCGAAGACGTGCTTACCAACGAAGAATTGTCAACCATGGTTGATACTTCCGAAGAATGGATCATGACCCGTACCGGAATTAAAACCCGCCACATACTAAAAGGTGAAGGCAAAGGAACATCCGATATGGGTGCTGAAGCTGTTAAAGGCTTGCTTGCAAAAACCAATACCCATCCCGACGAAGTTGACCTGTTGATTTGTGCCACCGTAACACCCGATATGCAGTTCCCGGCCACAGCAAACATAATTGCTGACAAAGTGGGCATAAAAAACGCATTCCATTTCGATATCAATGCAGCTTGTTCAGGCCAGATTTATGCCTTGACCACAGCAGCAATGTATGTAGAATCGGGCAGGTACAAAAAAGTGATCATGGTGGGTGCTGATAAAATGTCGTCCATTGTTGATTATACCGACCGGACAACCTGTGTAATTTTTGGTGATGCCGCCGGTGCTATCATGATTGAACCCAGTGATGATGAAGATGTCGGTTTTATCGATTCTATTCATCAATCTGATGGTATGGGCAGGGTGCACCTGCACCAAAAAGCTGGCGGCTCGGTAAAACCCGCTTCACATGCCACTATTGATGCCCGCGAACATTATATTTACCAGGAAGGCCAGGCTGTGTTTAAATTTGCTGTTTCGAAAATGGCAGATGTTTCGGTGGAAATGATGAAGAAACACAAACTCGGGCCCGAAGATCTTACCTGGTTAGTGCCTCATCAGGCTAATATGCGGATTATTGAAGCCACAGCACGCAGGATGGGAATTAAAAAAGACCAGGTGATGATCAATATCCAAAATTACGGGAACACCACTTCGGCAACTATTCCACTTTGTTTATGGGAATGGGAAGACAGGTTGAAGAAAGGTGACAATATTATCCTCACTGCTTTTGGCGGAGGTTTTACCTGGGGCGCCATTTACCTCAAGTGGGCCTATGACGGAAAAGATCACAAATAGAAAAATATTCAAATAATTCAATGAGCAATTCGATGATCGGGTTGCTTTTTTTATTTCGACATAAGATATCGTAAATTATTGCATCATTTAAGAATCCAAAAATTCAAAGATTCAAGGATTCAAACATTCGCCCTTACATCATGTTAACTGTTAAATCTTTTGACCATACTTCTACCACACTGTATCAATCTGCCCTCAAAATAAGGCGGCAGGTTTTTATCGAAGGGCAAAATGTTGATCCGGCACTTGAAATCGAAAATGAGGAAAAGTGTAGGCATTATTTGCTTTTGCTGAACGATCGGGCCATTGGCACAGCACGCTGGCGCAAAACCGAAAAGGGAATTAAACTGGAGCGTTTTGCTATTTTAAATGAATATCGCAACAAAGGTTATGGTTCAATGATACTTGAAAATCTGCTTCGGGATATTTTACCGCTGGGCCTTAAAATATATCTACATTCGCAATTGAAGGCAGTGCCCTACTACCAACGACAGGGATTTATTAAAACCGGGGAAATCTTCCAGGAGGCAGGAATCGATCATTATTTGATGCTTAGGAAACCGAAGTAATCCCAAGACAATAAATTATTTAGTGCCTGTCCATAAAGTCGGTATTTTTCACTAGCCCCGGGTTTTAACCCGGGGATTAATAAAATTATCAGAGCCTCCCCCTCCTTTTCGCTGTCAATGCCGAAGGCATTGACAGCGAAAAGGAGGGGCTTTTTTATCCTTCCAATTCAATCCCTGCCCTTCCCAAAGATGCCTATGGCAAAAGGACAGGGCTATTGATAATTTAAAAATCTTACTTAAAAGACGAACACTATTTAGCTTACAATTCATCATCGAATTAAACGGATAAAGCAAATTTCAATTGATAAATTCGATAATAATCAACATGGATGAATTTTCAAATTTGCACATCGACAAATCTTCAACCCAAATTGGCTCAAATCATGCTTTCGAGAAATAAGGTAATAAGGTCGGTTAGCTTAAGATGCATATCAAAGCTACTAAGGTTAAAAAGTAAAAAATAATGTTTTTATTTCTTTGTTGATAACAGAAACTACTTTAAAACCTTATGACACGAAGTAAATCCGTATGGATTTCTTTCCCAACCTTAGTACAGAGACCATGTCCTAACATTTCATAAACCTCTCTTATATAACTTCTTTTAAAAAGTTACTCTGCATGGGGCCATATTTTTGAAATACTGAGGGACTTATTACCTTATCTTGCGTCATGAATATTTACAGAAAATTTGAACTGCGTTATTGAAAGACAACTGTCGGGTCAAAAGCTCTTAATTATTTTAAAATCTAAGCGAAAGACAGCTCAACCCACCGTCCAACTTTTGAAACTCTGACATGTCCAACCCGATCACTGGGAAGCCAGCATTTTGAATAGCCTCTTTTATTTTTGGAAATCCATCTGCAAGCAAAATTGTACCGTTTACCCACACACAATTGGCGGCGTACATTTCATCATCATCCACAAAAATTTTATGGTAATCTGAGAAATCCTTGTGGGTTTTCAGCGAACCAGCCAAAACAACAGTGTTGTTTTCGATAAACGAAACCCCGGTTTTGAGGTGCAGCATATCATCGAGAATAACCTGCGAACCCGTAAAGCCATACTTTTCAAGAATAGCAATAAGTTGATTTACACCGGCACTATTCGTCCGCTCCGACAGTCCGATATAAAAATGAGATCCGGCCATCATTACATCGCCGGCCTCCACAGTTCCTTCTGGTTTTATTTGTTCTATGGATTTGAAATGCGGTTCCAGCACCATCCGCATCCCATTAATTTCTTCTCTTCTGCTTGCAGCACCAGGCCTTGTGATAATGGCACATTCAGGCGTCAGCAAAGCCACATCTTCCATAAAAACTGAATCGGGATGGTTTTCATCGGCATTTAAAATAATCAACTCCAGCCCTAACCTTTTGAGTGCAGCAAGGTAGGCATTGTGTTGTTCGCACAATTTATCATAATCTACCCGGCCTAAGCCTGCTGTTGTAATTCCATTTATCACCGATTTTCCCGGCCTCCTAACAATTGCCTTTTTAAACATAGTCTGATGATTGTTGTTTTCGTAAAACTAAATACTGTTGTGAACCATGATTTTTCTAACAAGCTTTGCTTGTTGCAGGTTTCACGTTGTCCGCTGTGACCTGCAACTTGCAACCTGTAACATGCAACCTTCTTCCTCTTAAAAAAAATTCCTTGTTCATGGCCCGGATTGAATAATATTACCAATGCTTGATTTGCACAGTTGAATTTGTAAATTTGCGCCAATCAAACTTTTTGTAAATATACAATGTAATTTTTAAACCTTCGGATATGATCACCATTTATCACAACCCAAGATGCTCAAAATCACGCGCCGGCCTTAAGCACCTCGAAGAAAAAGGCATTCAGCCTGAAGTAAAAAACTATCTGAAAGACGGACTTTCACGGCAGGAATTGAAAGATGTTTTGATGAAACTAAACTTGAAGCCACATGATATAGTCAGGACACAGGAAGCTGATTACAAAGCTAAATTCAAAGGCAAAAACTTTACTGATGACGAGTGGGTAAAGATTATTATAGAAAATCCGAAATTGCTCAAGCGGCCCATCATTATCAAAGATTATAAAGCTGTTTGGGGTGTTCCCGCAGAAGAGATTGATGTGCTGTTGAAGTAGGGCAATTGTTTGGGTGGCTGAAGTGTTTTTGAAAATGGGAGTGTTTTGAGTTCTGTTGTGGGTATAGGGTGTATAGGGTATATAGGGTGTATAGGCTCTAACATTTCAAAACTAACCAACATGTTGTTAGTTTCACAAGATGTCAGGAATAGATCCCGCGAAGCGGCTTTAATTTTCAAATTTGCACACCAGCAAATTTTCAAATTAATTTAGTGCCTAAAAACTGATGTTGTTGTTTTTTTCCATCCATACGGACTTGCTTCGCTTCGTACGGACTTCCTTCGGTCGTTGGCAAGATATTCGTTCAACCTAAGTTCATATAGGAAAATCTCGAATCTCGAATCCCGCACGTGCGGGATCGAAATGTAGAAAGAAAAATTAATGAAATTGAATAAATCTCCTTCCTCTTTTTTACTTCTATTAACTTCAAGATTCAGTTCCGCATGTGCGGAATTCGATATTCAAAAAAATCGTGCAATATTTCAAACAACCTGTTTGGTTCTGGCCTGCCCGCCGTACTACTTTGGCAGGCGGGGCTCGTCCAGCTCAGGGTGTATAGGGTGTATAAGGTATAGGGGAAGTCCTGAACTCTGAAACTTCAAATACCAAACGCTGAACCCTGAAAACTTACTTTCTCCCAAAATCTGCCGGTATTTCACCCCATTTTTTGGTATCCCACTTAAGGATGGGAACATCCCAACTATTATTTTTCAGCCAGGCTTCGGCGCGTTGGATCATTTCAAAAACCTTGTTGTTACGGGTAGTTTGTTCAAGTTTGGTTTTAGCATGTTTATTCCTGACCCACGCCATAGCAGTCATCGAATCGGAATAAACCGGCATCTTTTTATTTTGTTGCACAAGCATGGCCAGCACGTGTACCAGTGCCAAAAACTCACCAATATTGTTGGTGGCTTCCTCATAAGGCCCACCATGAAATATCTGTTTACCTGTTTTGGTAAAAACACCCTGGTACTCCATCACACCGGGGTTACCACTGCAAGCAGCATCAACTGAAATGCTCTCCCACAACGGGCCCTTTCCTGAGAAAGCGTTTTTATCACCAGGTTTAATTGGAACTTTCTTTTTCCCCAAATAACTGCCCATGCCTTTTCTCAGTGCGGTGGCCGCTTGTTCCTCATTGGGAAACGACATGTATTTCGCACCTTCAAATCCCATTATCTGCTTTTGGCATTCGCCCCAAGTTCGGTAAACCCCGGGTTTTTTCCCCACCCATACCACATAATATTTCGATCCTGCTTTGGCCATTCTATTTTCTGCTAATTTTGCATCGTTAATAAGAAGACAAAAATGAAGAAAATTATTTACTATTCCGCCATTGCCTTGGGTTTATTTCTGGCAGCATACGCCTATTTTGTAAGCTATGACCTGATCTCCGAATTTCAATTGTTACTGTACAGCGTGCTGGCTTTGTTTCTGGTGATTTTTGGCTTGTACGGATTAAAGGCCGAAAGCCTGATGAAAAAATTTGTTGCTGAAGGCAAAACCGACAACTTTTGTATTGAAGCCAGTTATTATGCAAAAAACAAAGGAGTGCTGGGAAAGCTTTTTCTTTTTCCGTTCATAAAGGTCAAATCAAAAAATTCCCTGGTAATATCTTTCCTGGGGTCGTTTGCCTGGATAGTGATCTTACTTATTGTTTTGAAGTTATTTATAAAATAATTTACCAATGAAAAATATTTTTGGGTTAATCCTGCTGTTTGTTTTAGTAAGTCTTGCTTCGTGTAATCGCAATAAACCTGTATCGCAAACACATACATTTACAAATGTTTCCTGGGAGCGCTTCGAACACCTGGAGTTTGAGCTTGCAATTGACGATTTGGAAGAAGAATACGATATTTGGGTGTCGATAAAACATACGGCCCAATTTCCTGCTGCTGCACTCTATATCAATATGGTGATGATAACACCCGGTGGCGAAGAACGCATAAAGGATTACAACCTTTTATTAAAAGACAGTGACGGGAATTATATTGGTTACGAAACTGATGGCATTTATAATTGTTCCATAAAAGTTCGGGGAAGAATGCGCTTTCATGAAACCGGATTGGTGAAGTTTGATATCGAAAACCTGATGCCAAAATATCATACACCCGGCATCATCGAATTTGGAATTGTAATGGATGTGACCGAAAAATAAACCATTGATAACCAGAGAGAAAATATGCTAATCTTTTTCAATTAAATGTCATTGATCGTCATTAGTGGTCATTCATCGTCATTTAATGCAAAAAAAATAACGCGCGACCGCGTGCGCTAAAGCTATAGCGGCGGCGCAAGCGCAAATGACAATTA
>CAZBDF010000147.1:0-4201 GCA_964490385.1 uncultured Lentimicrobiaceae bacterium
CCAGGTAATATCCTGTGTGCTTCCCTGGTTCCATTGTTCGTAGCCATTGGGTGAAGTTACAACAATGGTTGGTACAGTGGGCTCAAGGTCTGCGGAGGTGCGACTGGTAATATACTCGCCTGAAGTAGTTGAATTACAAATACCGATAATATTGGTAGGTGCAGAGGGAATTGTGCCCCCTAAATAATCAGCCTCTAAAAAAGTAGTCCTAAAATATCCAACAGCATCTGATATGTCACTAATTTCATAGCTAGTTTGCATTTCATCATTAAATGTTCCTCCGCCATCAGCAAAAGTTACAAAATTCATTTTTACAAGCTCCGATTCATAGTCTTCAAAATTGGCATTCATTTGGGCAATAGTAATTAACTCCGGGGTGATCTCATTTCCGGTTGATGAGGCAGGCCCCGGATCTTCACTGGGCTGAAACATCAACATATTATTTGCCGTAGTTAGTGTGCCATGTATTCCAGTAATTCCATCCCCATTATCGTAGTCAGTAGTAATAATACCGGCATCGTCATCAATTAAAATGGCTGCAGTGGCATCTTGGATGAAGCGCTGATTTTGCCAGGGTTGCTTGTAGGTTTGTACTACTTCACCAGAGAGGAAATAAGTGTTGCCTATTGTACCTTCCCTTAATTGAGCTATAGTGCTTACATTTCCGGTTTCTTCAAAATCATTCAAATCCCGGCTGGTTATATTTTCACCATCGTCATCGTGTGAATTTAAAATGCCGGTAATATTTCTTGTGCCCAAGGGGATTGAAGTTCCAATGTAATCGACATTATAAAATGTAGTCCTGAACCCACCTGTTGCTTCCGAATCGTCCGATATAGCATATACTAATCCATTTGCAAAGTTGGCACCACCATCAGCAAATGATACATTTTCGATGGTTACCAATTGCGCCTCGAAATCCACAAAATTGGTATTCATCTGTGCAATAGTAATTATTGCGGGAATAATTACATTGCCGGTAGAAGTGGCTGGCCCTGGATCTGCGCTTGGCAGAAATTGAAGCATACCGCCAAATTCACCAAGTTCTCCAACAATGCCAGTGATACCATCTCCAACGTTATAAACGGTAGTAATAATTCCATCATAGTCATCAATCAATATGGCGGCTGTAGCATCTTGTATGTAACGCTGTCCACGGAAAGTTTGGCTATAAGTTTGCACTACTTCACCGGTAAGATGGTAAAATTCGCCAATAACACCATCCCTAAGATCAGCAATTGTTGCAACATCCTCGACAACGATAATGTTGTAATTTCCAATGGATATAGCACTGGTGTTATAGCCATCTTTGTAGGCAATTGCCTTAACTGTAGTGGTAGTATTGATGGGTATTAGGCCAGTGTAAGGTGTACTGCCCTCATCAGGATCAGTTCCATCAGTTGTGTAATAAATAGATGCCAACTCTGTTGAACATGTGATTTCGAGATCAAATGCAGCAAAATAATTTCCTGAACTATGCGAAAATAGAGGCACTGCAACAGTTGGTGCACCACTACAATTGGCAGTGTGAGCACCCAAATAAGTCCATGTATCCTGAGGATAAACAATCCATTGTGAGTCATCAGCATTGGTGCCTGCCGAAGAAGCCCAATCGGTGCTTGGTGAACAAATATCACTTTTACGGACAAGTGTGTGTTCTTTAGTGCCACCAGATACACCAGCAACATTCCATGCCGTTCCCGGGTCATTAAGCTCCACACCAACAGCATCAATTAATACATCATTTTTAAACAGACCTACTGCATCATCACCATTGTAATAGGTAACTGTACTTGTAATATCAGCATAACCAAGAATATATGCGTTCGCTGATGAATTTGCAATCACATAAACACTTTCATTTGCTAATAAACCTTCTAAAACCTGGACATAGCTACCCCAGGCAGCTCCGTTACTAGCTACCTTTACAGAATAATCAGATAGATCTACATTAGCCCCGGTACCATTAAAAATTTCAAGATATTTGTTGTTACTTGATCCTTCGGCATACTCTGAAAAGAAAAGATCGGTGGTTACACCCCCACTACCAATTTCGCTATAGGTAGTTTGAGCAAGATAAATCTGGTCGCCACTGGTATTTCCAGTGCCATTGGCTGCATTAAAGGCAGCATAAAAAGTTACATCGCCAACAGCGTCATCAGGAGCTGTCCATTCAACAGTCCATGTTTTTGTATCGCCGGTAGGAGTATTGCCGCTGGCAGTATGCGTTACCGCTGCGTTTCCGTTGGTCAACTTGGTTTCGGTGGCATTCAGCAAAGCCAATGTGCCCACTTTGTTTCCGGCATCATCCTCAGCCGTAACTTCAAATCCAAATTTACCCACACCTTCGTGAGTTCCGGTTAATGTGATGGTATAAACCTCAGACAACTCAAAACCTCCGGCAGGGATATCGGAAGTAATCCAATCGGTTGCGGTAAGTGCAGTGCCTGCATGACATCCGGTGCAATTAGCCCCACCATCGCCCGGTGAGCCACTGCGGCCACCCGGCGAACCGGAGCTATAGGACATTAAAATTAAAACTATTGGCAAAGCCAATAAGGGAAGAAATTGTAATAGCTTTTTCATAAACGTTAGGTTTTAAATTAATAAACTAAATTATTTGTTCGGGTATTTAAGGTGTTCCGCTTTCAAGCGGAACACATTAAATTATATTCATAATTAATTAGCGAATGATTATCCGCTTGCTATTGCTAACTCCCGAATCCTGGTTTGTTAGCCTGATAAAATACATGCCTTGTCGTGCATCGGGCAGGTTTACCGAAACAGTCAATCCTGAAATATTCACGGAATAAACCATCTGCCCGGTGATTGAAAATATCTCAAGTAAATCAAATTCCTCTTTGAGCAGGATATTGAAATTTCCATTTGATGGATTAGGATAAAGTGAGGTGATATCCTGATCTGTATCTTCAATCCCTACCTCCACTTCTGCAGTGACTGTAATATTGTCGATTTCCCAGGTCTCCGAATCGCTTCCATCAGACAGATAAACAAAAGCCAAATATACCACTTCCCCACTAAAACCCGAAATATCTACTTCGCCGGAGTAGGTCCATTCCCAGAATGGATCACCAGAAGCAAGAACAGGATCAAGTTCTGTCCAGCTTGCTGCTGTAGGGTCTCCCCCACCATCGTAATCTGTTGATATTTTAACGGTCAACTGGTGAACATCAATTGGATATCCCATGGCCGACCAAAACGTAAACACTTCATTTATAGCAAACGAAAAATCGAGGGTCGGCGAAATCAGCCAGTCTTCATTGGGAAAATCCCCACCTTCATAGCCACTCATTTTGGCACATGGTGAACCACCAATTCCGTATGTATTTTCACAGTCCCACAGTTGGTCGCCCAGTACATTCACGGGAGTCCAATCCCCCCAGCCAAAGTCAAAATTTTCTTCATTCAAAATGATAACACTACTTGTTTGTACCATGGCTGCTGGTGCCGTACCATCATTTTTATAATCGGTATTGGTACCCGAATTGGTGTAGGGATAAATGGCAAAATAGTAGTTGGTGGAAGAGAGCAAATCAGTAAACGAAAAAGTCTCCTCACCAAAAGCAACATTTGCAGCACCCGTACCATCCGATAAATCAAGATCATCGGCAACATAAACACCATCCTCAGGCAGGTCAATGGTTTGGGAAGTGCTTGCCAGGATCAGGTAAGTGTCGGGCAGTTGTGTACCGGTGGCATCCGTCCATTCGAGGTTCGCGCTCAGACCGATGGCAATTGCAGTAAAATCGTTGGGATAATTGCTTGGTTCGGGATTCAGTCCGGGCCAGCTTTCAAAATCCCCATTGCTAACCAAAAGTGGCGATCCGATTGGGGATTCAAATTCAACATCGTCAACAAATTGTGTTTGGGGTGGAGTGAAACCTGCAACATCGTAAAACCTCAGCCTGATATTTACTTCCGTGGCCTCATCAGGAACAACTCCTTCAAATACAAATTGCTCCCAACCAACCGTTGCCGGTCCGATATAAACCTGGGTCCAGGTAGTTGACGCGCCCACCCAGTCTAAAGCACAGGTAATCCTTACATGCTCGCTGGTGTAAGCCCAGAAAGAAACTTTTAAATCATCGCCTTCGCTTACGGTAAGGGCAACTTCGTTGGATAAATCGCATTCGCCCTGAACATCAGTGTTTACAATTACCCCGCAACTGTAATCGCCACC
>CAZBDF010000147.1:4301-9864 GCA_964490385.1 uncultured Lentimicrobiaceae bacterium
ACTTCCAGAAGATCGAATTCTTCGTTAAGCTGAACATTGAAAGTTCCATTGGATGGATTGGGGAAAACCTGTGCATATTTTTGAGCTACATCTTCAATTCCGGAATCGTCCATGCCGGTGATCATGATATTATCAACTTCCCAGGTCTCCGAGTCACTTCCATCAGAAAGATAGACAAAGGCAAAGTGAACATCTGTTCCATCAAATCCAGACACATCCAACATTCCTGAATTAGTCCATTCCCAGAATGGTTCACCGCTGGGCATCGTTGGGTCAAGATCGGTCCAAGTAGCTGTTGTTGGGTCACCACCTCCATCGTAGTCAGTTGAAGCTTTTACAGAGAGTTGAGTAGCCCCTGCAATGGGATAACCCATTGCTGAGTAGAATGAAAACTTTTCATCTTCATAGCTATCAAAGTTCAAAGCCGGAGAAATCAACCAATCTTCATTGGGCCAGTCAGCCTCATCACCATATCCGCTTATTTTGGCACAAGGAGTGCTTTCCATGCCATAAGTATTGTCACGGTCCCAAACCTGGTCACCAACAACGCTCACTGGTGTCCAACCTTCCCAGCTTTCGTTGAAGGTTGTATATAATATGGTTATGGCAGTATTTTCTTCTGTTGTAGCCATTGCTGAAGGAGCGGTGCCATCAGTTTTGTAATTGATATTTACACCTGCATTGGTGTAAGGGAAAATCTTAAAATAATAGGTTGTGTTTTCGGCCAGGTTTTCAAAATCGTAAGCTTCTTCACCGGGCATCACATTCATAGTTCCAGTGCCATCGCTATAATCCATATCGTTGGCTTCGGGAGTTGCATCCACGGGGTTGGCAATGTTGTCCTGATCACTTAATTTTAAAAGGTATCCTGTGGGCAATACATCTCCAGTGGCATCCGTCCAAACGGTATTAATATTAAGGCCATTGGCTGTAGCACCAAATTCAGTTGGATAATTGCTAGGCTCAGGATCGGGAGTAAAGCTTTCTTCAGCAGTAATCAGGATATTGTCAATTTCCCAGGTTTCAGAATCCAAACCATCGGATAAATAAACAAATGCAATGTAAACTGCCGCGCCATCAAATCCTGATACATCTACTTCACCTGAATAGGTCCATCCAAAGAAAGGCTCGCCTGTTGACAAAACTGTTTCAAGATCAGTCCATGCTGCTGTAGTTGGATCTCCACCACCATCATAATCGACAGATATTTTTACAGTAAGTTGTGGCACCTCTATGGCATAGCCCATTGCAGACCAGAAAGTAAGTAATTCATTTTCGTTGGCATTAAAATTAAGTGACGGCGAAACCAACCAGTCTTCATTGGCAAAATCACCGCTTTCGTAACCACTCATTTTGGCACATGGTGTTGAGCCTATCCCATAGGTATTCTCACGGTCCCAAACCTGGTCGCCAAGTACACTTACTGTTGTCCAATCACCCCAGTCGAAATCGAAATTTTCTTCGTTTAAAACAACAACATTAGAAGTTTGCGCCATAGCTGTTGGGGCAGTACCATCATTTTTATAGTTGGTATTGGTGCCTGAATTGGTGTAGGGATAAATAGCGAAATAGTAATTCGTTTGACCCTGCAAAGCAGTAAAGGAAAACGTCCCCGTTCCCTGGGCAATATTTATAGCGCCCATTCCATCAGAGAGGTCTAAATCATCACCAACAAAAACTCCATCTTCAGGTGCAGCAATGGTTTCGGTGGTGCTGGCAAGAATCAGGTAAGTGTCGGGGAGTTGATCACCGGTAGCATCAGTCCATGTGAGGTTTGCGCTAAGGCCAAGTGGCATTGCATTAAAGTCAGTAGGATAATTTGTAGGCTCTCCTGCAAGTGATGGCCAGGTCTCGAAATCACCATTGGCAACAACCATGGCTTCTCCAACTGGAGATTCAAATTCAACATCATCAATATACTGTGTTTGGGGTGGTGTAAACCCTGTAACATCGTAAAACCTCAGTCTGATAGTTACTTCTGTGGCTCCATCAGGCACAATACCTTCAAATACAAATTGCTCCCAACCAACAGTTGCCGGCCCAATATAAGCCTGGGTCCATGTAGTTGACGCGCCTTCCCAATCTAAAGCACAGGTAACCCTGACAAACTCACTGGTATAAGCCCAGAAAGAAACTTTGAAGTCGTCGCCTTCGCTCACTGTAAGGGCCACTTCATTTGCTAAATCACAATCCCCCTGGACATCTGTATTGACAATCACCCCGCAACTATAGGTGCCGCTGTGCACCGTGGTCATTTCCTGGAAAACATCGATACCGGAATCATCCGTCCAGTTGTCGGGCAGTTGTGCTTTTATGGCTGTAAAAGCCATAATCATTAAGAAAAACAATGTAAATTTTTTCATAAAAAGTTTAATTTGATATTTAATTGATTAGTAAATTATTTGTTTCTATTAAAAAGGAATACCGGATTTTCACTTTGAAAATCCGGTATTCTTAAAATTTATTCAATGATTAATTTTTGTGTTAAAATATTATTGCTATCAATGGATGTTGCTTTAATGAGATAAATACCACCCGGCCAGTTGTCTGAATTAACAGCGATGAAACCCCCTGTGGAATTTGAATTGAAGATCACCTTCCCGGTAAGGTTAAAAATCTGGATCTGCCAGTTGCCGGTTTGAGGCAGGGAAACAGTAAACTGTGTTTTTGCCGGATTAGGATAAATTGCCATTTCTACCTGGGTAGATAATTCATCAAGGCCCACAAACTCGCAAACAGCACCGGGTGTTCCAAACAGGTCGTCGCCTGCTGCGTTTTGTCCGGCCAATTCGATGGATGCGTACCAATTTTCGGCCAAGTTGTTATCGGCTTCAGGATCGCAAAATGTGAGCGAAGGCCCTGTTCCATCAGGTGCTGTTGGCCAGGGTGCCCCATCGCTGTATTCAACCAGATCGATGGTGTTGCCCGCAGCATCTTTAATTTCGATGGCTTCACCACCATTGCTCAGGGCGCCACTTGTCCATTGTGCCGGTTCAAAACCAAAGGCAGTATTAAAGGCTGCGGCATCTTTGGCCACAACATAATAAGCACCGGGATTGATGGATTCGTCAGGAAACTCAAATTCTATTCCCTGGGCAAAATACAATCCTGTAAGTACGGCAGCATCGCCGGAATTGTTATAAATTTCGATGTATTCCAAAATATCGTCACCTGCTTCGGGTGGGTTGTACATAATTTCGGTTATAACGAGGTCGAATTCAGCAGCGCTGCTTACGGTGATGTAATCCGTTTTGGTTTCAGTTGTCGATCCGTTGGCATTGGAAACGGTGAGTGAAACATCAAATGTTCCAGCCGCATTGTAGCTTACTGCACCGGGATTTTGCTGGTTGGATGTTGCGGGTGAACCTCCTTCAAATGTCCAGTCCCAGGTTGTTGGGCCGCCGGTTGATTCATCGCTAAAAGTTACTGATTCACCAATATAAATCCAGGTAGCATCCACACTAAAAGCTGCTTGTGGAGGAGGAATGACTTCAACAGTAATATAATCCACTTTTGTTTCGGCATCCGAACCCCAGTCGTTGGAAACAGTGAGTGTTACATCAAATGTACCAGCTGTGTTGTAGGTAATATTAGATGGGTTTTGTTGGTTAGAAGTCCCTGGTGTCCCTCCCTCGAAAGTCCATGTCCACGATGTGGGAATGTTGGTTGACTGGTCGGTAAAGTCAATACTCTCACCGACAAATATTGTAGTAACATTCGCCATAAAGTTGGCAGCGGGTGGTGGTGGGTTTTCGAAAACCTCGATGTAATCTATTTTAAGTTCGGTGTCCTCGCCAGCATCGTTGGTAACAATTAGTGTTACGTCATAGATTCCGGAAGTGTTGTATGTAATTGCCGGAGGTGTTTGTCCCGAATATGTCTCGGGCGATCCTCCTTCGAAAGTCCATTCCCAGCTTAAGCCATTCATTGAAAGATCGGTGAAATTAACAGATTGTCCTTCCTGGATTGCAGTGTTGTCGGCAATAAAATCAGCATCAGGCTCAAGCAAACAGCCGGCTCCGGGAGTAGCAAAAATGGAATCGTTGTTGGCATTAATAGCGGCTAATTCAGTGGATACCGTCCAATAATCAGGGATGCTGTTGTCCAGGTTGGGGTCACAAAAAGTAAGCGAAGGCCCATAACCATCAGCGAGGGAATCCCATGGCAATTGGTCGGCATATTCAACGCCATCCACCACATTTCCAAAATTATCACTCAACTCAATGAGTTCGCCACCATTGTTTAAGCCACCCGATGTCCATTGAAATGCATCTACACCAAAGGTATTTAACATGGCAGGAGCATTCACGGCAACTAAAATATATTCTCCTGCATTGACTGTTAGTTGCGGAAAAATAAACTCGACCCCGCTGGTCAATTGGAAATCTGTCATATCAACAGCCACATCATCATTGTTGTAAATCTCGATAAACTCCAGCGTATCTGTTCCTGATTCGGGTGGGTTATACATGATTTCGGTTATCACCAGGTTTGGCACTTCCACCAGTTCAATGATTGAAAATACTTCATCGCTTTCGTCCCAGGGTTCACCGTCCTCTACATCCGAAATTTTTATTTTAAATTGATCGCCCAGCGGCTGATTCAATGGAACTGCCCATTCCCAAATTCCCAGGCTCACATCCACTGATGCTGCCAAAACTTCAACTGCACTTCCGGCATCCAAAAGTTCAATCTTAACATTGCCAGTAAAATTGATGAAACTCCATTCGATATCATAGCTCATTTCTTGTTGGAGGTATTCTCCGCCATTGGGGTAATTCAGGGCCAAAGTAGTTTCAGAAAATCCATTATTTTTTCCTGGCGTACCAAAATTCACGAGGCTTGCCAGCCAGTTTTCAGGAAGTTCGTTATCAAGGTCTGGATTAATCAATGATAGAGATGGCCCTGTACCATCGGGTTCTGTGGGCCAGGGAGCCTGATCACTATACTCAACAAAGTCTATGGGAGTTCCAATTTGATCAGACAACTCCAAAGGTTCGCCACTGTTACCAAGCGCTCCGCCAAAAGGCCCAACAACATTTGTAATTTCATAAAAGTCAGCAATGGTATCTGGTACACGGCAAATAGCAAGATAAGCACCAGCTTGAATAATTGTACCTTCTTCAAAAGTAAATGTTATTCCCTGGCTAAAGTACCAGTTGGAAAGATCAACAGCTTCGGTTTCGTTGTTATAAAGTTCGAGGTATTCCCAATTATCATCAACCCCTAGATCGCCAGGTGGATTGTACATGATTTCGTTAATCACAATATCATAAGCAACCGGTGCTTCGATAACTGAAAAAATACCTGATAACGCTGTTACATCGGCAGCTTCATCACTGATCCTAATTTGATAATCTGAACCAGGTGCCTGTGATCCGGGAATATTCCATGTCCATGTTCCTGAATTTGCGGCAACTGTTGCCAGCTCGTTCCAAACCGGGGTTCCTGCCGAAGCGTTTTCAGTAACTTCAATTACCACATTGTCGAGGGTATTAAAGGCATTCCACGTAATATCATAAGCATTGTCACGAATCCAAAATGATCCGGCAACAGGTGTAAA
>CAZBDF010000148.1:0-9831 GCA_964490385.1 uncultured Lentimicrobiaceae bacterium
GTGGTAAAATATAAAAAATTCATATGCATTACGATTGATGTTCGATGCGAGAACTATTTCGTCCCTAACGGGACTTTGATTTCAAACGTGCCAACGTTTTTAGAAATATTCTGTCCCTAACGGGACAATTAGTTGCATTCGCCCTTGATTGAAAATCAAAAATAGCCCATTAGAAAATAACTAAAAAATAGCCAACACTTCTGGAAATTTTGTCTCATGAATCGATACATTTAATATCCTAACAATATAGGGCCAATAAAATCCTTCAGCCAAATCTCCATGTCTCCAATCCCGTAGGGATTAAATATTTATAGAACATGATATGAAGTAACACCGTGAGTCCCGTTAGGGACGCGATATTTATAGTCCCGTTAGAGACATAATATTTCTAATATTCCATACGGGGAAAAATCGCCAATCAAACCTAGACCATCAAACGCAACAATTTGAACTACTATCAAAACAAAAACCTGAACGAAAAATTAATCAGGCGATCTTCGACGGAGCGGCTGTAGGTGAGCGTGAGTGCAGCAAAATCGAAGGGTGTGAGCCACACACCAATGCCATAACCATCGTGCCATCTCTCAGAATCTTCGCCACCAACCCACACCCGGCCAATGTCGTTAAACACCAGGAAACCCGTTTGCCCGTTAAAAATATAGCTGTTAACATTCAATAGTTTTACCCGTATTTCGGTATTTTGATAAAAGGATTGGTCGCCCGCAAAACGATTGCTCCTGAAACCCCGAAGATTGGTTTTGCCCCCCAGGAAATTAGCATGGTAAAATTCGTACTGGCCAAAATTAACTGCTCCCCCGAAACGAAAGACAAACACCACGCGCGGGTCTTTGCGAAAGCTCAAATAAAACCTTAAATCGGAGCGAAGCTTGATGAAATTTCGTCCATCTTCCCTGATGCTATAAAAACCCGTAGCTTCTGTTTTCCATAGGGTTCCTCTTTTTGGCAACACTTTTTCATCCCTGTTATCGAGCAAAAATTTGGCATTCAATCCTGTGTAGTGATGCGGCAGGTAAGCCGATGAATCGAAATACTGAGGGTAATCCCCGATGAATTTATCGGTGGTGTCGGTAACTTTAAAATACTGGTAGAATGCCCCAAATGCATAGTAAAAATCTTTATTGATGGTTTGTTTCAACATTGGATTCGCCCATGCATATGCATAACGTACACGGTAATATGCCTTATCATCAGTCAATTTTGGCGTTTGATTTCCCAGCCCGAAATAATTATCTACATTTCTGGGAAGGCTAAAACTTGCATCTATTGCCAGATCGAAGGTTTGTGAAATGGAAGTAAACAGGCCTTCGTAGTTGATTCCAAATGCAAGGGTCCGAAATGCAAGGATACCTGAAATTTTATGCATTGTGGAATCCCTGAAATTATAACGGTCGATTTTTAAACCGCCACCTACGAATATGCCATCATCAATATTATAACCCACCTTGAGTACCGGCATGTTTTGATCGTGCTTGAACTGTTTTCGGTTATAATCGTCTATCGATTTCTTTTTTGACAATTGAAGCTTAGTTTCGCTACCCTTAACAATTTTGTTTTTCTTGTCCTTTCGATCGTAAACAATCGTTTTTTTGCCCAGCCCTTGCACCTTCGATTCATCAACAACAAGGTCGTTTCCCTTGCCGGGGATAATCCTTACTTTAATCCCTTTGCTGCCCGTTCCGCCCACCACGAACGAATCCTTTCCGGAAAGGCCATACAACCTGATCTCCTTCGTTTCGTCGAACTTAAATTCGCGGAAATACAACTGATGTTTGATTTTGGCTTTTTTATCACTTAAAGCAAAAACCCTCACTTTGGTGTCGCCATTTTCTTGTCGTTCAACATTAAAAAGCTCGCGGTCCTTTGTGCCAACCACATCCACTGACTCGGACAGAAAAAGATAATAAT
Source organism: uncultured Lentimicrobiaceae bacterium (assembly GCA_964490385.1). Classification (GTDB taxonomy): domain Bacteria; phylum Bacteroidota; class Bacteroidia; order Bacteroidales; family 4484-276; genus 4484-276. The sequence continues at coordinate 1,927 of CAZBDF010000148.1, forward strand.
CCTTAACATAATCATGTAGAAGATTACGACGAGCCTGTAATTTGCCTTCGATAACAGTGCCTGTTGAATCATAAACATTTTGGGGCAAGGCAGCAATCGCTTGATGAATAACTGTGTCGTTAACACTGTTTTGAATATCGCGACTGATCGCCAACCAATCCTTCATATCCGGCTCGGTCATAAACGATCTGTCGAAATAGCGGCCATTAAAGGTCAAACCATTCACATCATCAACTTCGTAATCAAATCCCTGGAATTTGCGCATGGGATACTTGCGTGTAGCGAGCCACATACCCACCCCTTCGTTAACAAAAAATACCTGGTCGCGGTCGCGCGGAATGGGCTTGTATGTTGTGTTCTTGTCTTTTTTAAAACTCGCCCAACGCCATTGGTCATCGTGCCGATCCCAGTCGTTGATGAGAATATCGAAAATCCGGGCGCGCACAACCGCCTGCTGATCAACCCTGTAATCCTGATCTTTTTGGGTTTTTTCGATGACTTCGGCCGTATTAACAATGTCCTCTGAATAGCCGAAGCTTTCGATATCGTCCCTGTTTCCTGCAGGACGTTCTTCGAATAAATACACCCCGTTGGCCAAATCATGCCGATATATGCCAAGGCGAGCATCATCGGGGACCCACATAATTTTTGGATTGGTATGCATGACTCCTGCAGCATCCGCTAACTGAGGAACAGTAAGCGAAGAAAATGGATGAGATGCTGAAATTCCATCCTGAAGTACATCAACAGCAATGGTATTTCGCATGTTTTCAGCAAGTGCCTTTTCCACATATTTGTTTACCGAACGCAACACGTACTGCTTTCCGTTTTTATCTTTCATACGGATAGACCGGGTTTGTTGACCGCCACCCCTTTTAATAATTTCCAATCCACCTTTTTCAGTTCTGATATCAAATACAGGCAACTCAACTTCAGCGTTCCAAACATTTCGGTAGTTGTCGCCCATCAGGAAACGGTAAAACTTTCCTTTGTTATAAATATCACTAAGTTTTACATGCACCACACTATCTGAAAAATCAAGCCCATCCAAAATGGCTTCTTCTTTTACAGCATCAAACACGGGCTTGTTGAAGAGCTTTTGGCTGTAAACAACTTTGCCCAAAGTAGTACTGTCCGGACTGACAAACTCCATCATTACATTTCCGCTCGAATAAAAAGTCAGGCGATTGAAGCCGGTAGCCTGATAGGCAAAATCTGTTTTCTTGGGTTTACGGGCAATGTAAGTTCCCTCACCTCCACCTCCACTAACAATATGATGCAGGCTGTCTTTTTCAAAATATTGAAGATTGTGTTCATGCCCGGCTGTATAAATCACATTGGGGTAATCACCTAAAATAGCCAGTAGGGTTTCTTTAAAGATTTTATATTCGGGATGAGCAAGGTCCTGGATGCTTCCCAGGTATTTTCGATATGCAGTATAAATAAATCCCGGCAAGGGAAGATACATCCAATCTTTAACTTCCAGCAAAGGAAACAACAGGTAGGAAGCCGGAAAATGACCGCCATGCATACCTACACTATACAAAGGGTGATGGGTAGCAAAGATGACTTTTTTATCGCTGTTCCTCCTCAGGGCATCTTCAATTTGGATGAACAGGTCTTCTTCATCTACAAATCCACATTCTCCATCCCGGCCCGGTTTGTTGTCTTTCTGAAACCACCATTGTGAGTCGAAAACAATTAAAGTAAGATCCGGGGTAAGCTCAATTTCTACCGGCCCCGGGCAGCCAAGATCTGGTAAAAATGTGTTTCCCCGGTCAAGATATTGCTCGATGTATGCTTCTTCATTTTTTACACTTTCCCAACCATCCTGCCGGCCCCGCGACCAATCGTGATTTCCGGGCAAAAAAACCACTTCCCCATCAAATGTATCAAGTGTGCTGAGAATGTGTTTTAAGTTTTGATCGGCCTTGTCGAAACCTTTGTCTGTTGAATCGGGCAAACCAAGCGGATAAAGAATGTCGCCCAAAAATACCACAGCGCTATTGTCTGTTACTTCTGTGAGATGTCTCTTAAGCTGTTTCAGGTTTTCGTTATCGGGCAAAGGGTATTTGAGGTCACCCAAAAGGTAAACTGAATACAATAATTCACTTGAATCCTTCACTATGCCCGATTCGAGGTAAGCGTTGCCGGGAGCAAAATAAATTTTTTGTGCCGACAGGGACTGGATTGTCGCTAGTAATACAGTTAAGAAAATGATAATGTGTAATTGTATCCTCAAATGAATTTACGTTTTGTGATGACTATCTGTATAAACCAAAAAGGCGAACTTAACAGCAATAATGTCAATTCCTATTTCGTAATCAGATATTCCAGCTTTTCCGCCCGAGTTAGGAAAGTTCCTCATAATTACAATTTTTCATTATTATAATTATTTCGGATACTATGAAAGAAATAACTACCAATTGCACTTGCATTTATTAAAGCTTCATGCTCTTCCTTCGGCACATCAAAATACTGATAAACTGCCCCATGATTAAATTCAATTTCCAATATTCTATTTTCAGCATCATAACCAACAGAAGCAATATTTGATGATTCAACAGGATTTCTAATAATGCCTTCTGCTTTTTGTTCAATTAGCCTCTTTGCTATTTCTGACGTAATATACTTTTGGTTTTTGCTGGTTGGTTTTCCCGGTATGGTTGGGCTTACCCACCCCAAATCAACAACTGGCTTTATATAATTACCGAAATTTCTGCTATTGTTGAAAACCCCTATATAGTTAAATATTTCCTCTCTTGTTTTAGGATTGATACAGTAATGTAGAACTTTCAGAAACAAATCTTTGACTTCACTTACTATCTTATTTTTTTTCGTTTCCCATCTTTGGTCATCAAGTGACCTAAGATAGCGGTCAACATCTTTCAAGGAGCTAATAACAAGTTCTTTATCTTTGGTCTTGTCTTTGGTCACATCTGTAGGTTTAAGATTTCTTTCGTGAGTTGACAAAGGATGTATTTTAATTGTGCACAAAAAATATGACCGCTCATCATCCGTTTCGAATATTGGAGGTGACGAACCATTTTTTTCAAGTTCACTATGAATTATAGGTATCCCTGTTCCTCTTCCTTCTGTAAGTTTTAATTCTTTTAAAAAACCTCCTATTTTTCTGTTACGATATTCTCTGGCAACCACTCTTTCTTTTTTCAGCATCTTGTTATCAACAGGAGGTAATGGGCCGGGAAAACTTATAATCTCAATTTTATCTGGAAGTATTTGTATTTCAACAGGATTCTCCCGTTCATAGCTTTTGTGATAGACTGCATTCACAATCGCTTCTTCTATTGCTATGTATGGATAATTGAAAAATCTAATCGCCTCTGCACGGTCTGATACTTTTGAAACATGTTCTTTAATAACATTAGCTTTAACAAAACTTAACGCATCTCGTATTTGATTTACTATTGTTCCAGTAAAAATCTTTTCATCATAATCCTTCCCAATTATTTCTTTATGAATCACTAACTCAACTTTAGCCCCGGGTATAAATTGTTCAGGAGAGTCATTAAAAAGTAGTAAACCCGCATTAGTTGGATATAATAATTCATCAGAACCTTTTACAACCCGTAATTGTTTACATAAATCAGGAAAGGAAATTTTGGTACTTTCTTCATATAAAGTACTCATTACTTCTTTCAAATATGACTGCACCAATCTCAATTCAATATCATCAATTGCTGCATTGCGATTCATCCTATCGTCGAAAGGAATCCTTGCGGTAAGTTCTAATAATCTTCTTTCATCAACCGAGCTATCTTTTACTTTTATTGTTTTGGAGCCTCTTTTTACGTAATAAGCCTTTTCAGACTTTTTCTCACTTAAACTTACTGGAGCTTTATATGGTCGATTATCGCCTCCGGGTGCTCTAATTATTAAGATTTGCTTTCTATCTTTTAAGTATGGCTGAGAAATTGGGAAATATGAAGGGGAAATTCTGTTTGAAATCTCAATTAGTTTTTTTTGAATCGAATCAATTTGCTCTGGTTTTAATCCAACGGGTGGAAGCACTGCTCTTCCTTCATTCTCAGAAACACCAATAATGATATATCCACCATCAAAATTGTTAATGTCATTGGCATAAGCACAAAGAGAGTGAATGATACTTTCGGGGTTCCATCCCTTTTTAAGCTCAATTCTATCCCATTCAATGGTATGCCCATTAAGAAGTTCATCAATATTAATTGGTAAAGCCATTTCTTAAGATTTTCTGTCAAACAATAAATAAGCTACACCTTTTGAGTAGTTTTCATCAAACCAATTCCCAACTATCTGCAGTTTCTCAAATGTAGATAAATATATCTTCCTGATTAAGAATTCTTTTAAATTTTTTCATCAAAACATCAATTTCCAAATTAATGGACTCTAACTAATTCTTTGGTTCAAACTTTAAAATCGTCGCATCACCACCATCTCCTTCGTTGGAAATATAAAGCGTTCCATCCGGGCCAAAGCAAATTCCTTCGGGTTGCGCATGGTACTTCGACCTGAGTTTGATCATGGCCAGCATTCTGCCTTCTCGTGTAAATACCATCAACAAGTTACCAACCGATCCGATAACATAAATATTTCCGGTAATGGGATGAATGGCAATGCCCGATGGCTGAAAGGAAATATCGCCCTTGGAGGAATCAAAGTAAGCCAATAATTCAACACCTAAATGCGCCATGGTGTTGTAGTTTTTATAATATTTGATGGTATCCATTTCAATCAAAAAAAATGGAATGGCGTTGAGTTGTTTTGTCTCAAGGCTGAATCCATAAACAGCTTTAAATTCTTTGCCTTCAACTTCATCTAAAAATGGGTGGCCTTTGCAAGCAACCAAAAGCTGTTGCTCTACCGGGTCAAATGCCAGCCCTTCCGAATCATTCTTTTTTGATAAGGGCGTTGAGTGCTTTACTACCGAAGGCAATTCCTCTTTCAGGTAATCTTTAACTTCATACAAATTTCCATTGCTTTTTAAAACCCAGGCATCATCATCAATTATTTCAACGCCTTCATAATCACCAGCACCACCAAAATCGATTTTTTTCTCAACTTCTGAATTCTTTAGGTTGTAGATGTAAATATTTCCTTTTTCATCCTGTACACAGGCCAGCCGGTTTTCATCGATATAACTGAGCCCCGAAATTTCGAGCAACTTTGTTGGAAGTTGCCAACGTTTATCCGGATTATTTAATTCGTACGGGAAAGCGAAATCATTGTGTTCGAAAAGCTTGTATTCTTTTCCAGACTGTGCAAAGACAGGCTGAAATACTAAGGCTAGTATCAGAAAAATAATTGTTCGTTTAAGCTGCATGTTGTTCACTTACTTGTTTCAACTTCCTTAGTCCGTCTTCAGTTTGTTTTTGAAGCATTTTACGAATCATAGGTTTCATCAGTTTCCCAAACCAGGATCTGATCTTGTAATCAATTTCTGTTTTGATGTGGGTATGCTCCCCTTTTTTTTCAAAAGTATAAATAGTAATGATATCACGCAAGCCTTTAAATTTATTCAGGCGTTCGCCATAAACAATTTTGTCCTCATTTTCGAGCCGGCCAAGGGTTTCTATGTCCAGTGAATATTGCCCCACCAGGCAGGTATGCATCGAACCGGATTTGTTCAGGCCTTCGCCTTGCAAAATGATCTCACGGATTTCTTCGTTCCACTCCACCCGTTTTTCGAAGTTGGTGAAGTTTTCATAAATAAGATCGATTGGGGCATTGATGGTGCTTTCCATAAAAATTTTGTGGGGGCTTAAGTCTGGAAAGGTAACGGAAGGTGCATCGGCCAATTCTGATAATAGATTTTTAATAGGAATATATGAATAGGCATGCTCTCCTAATTCTTTGTAATTGTCCTTCCCTTTTACAATTGAGAATTGGCCATGATTATCAATATCCATCTTAGTACTGTCCAGGTCAAATTCATCAGACAATAAAATATATTCATTCTCGGGGATCGAATTTTTCATCAGCTTATGGGCCAGGATTACATCAGACCCATGCAGTTTTTGATGTTCCTTGATGTTGATTTTTTGGACATCGCCCCGGTGAAGAATAAATTTTAACGAGAGTTGTGAGGCCGTTTCGCAAGCTCCGCAGCGGCAAATGCGCTCAGTATCGTAACGACGAAGGTGGCTATGAAAATTTTTGAAGGTGAGTTGACATTGTTCTATCAATTCAGAAACTGATGGGATATCTTCTTTATAAAATAAAACCGCATCGCCTTCAATTTCGGAAACAGTCAGTTTCAATTGGTCGGAATTGATGATCAGTTCCAAAAGCTCAGAAATAATGTGCCGGCTATGGTTGATTTCTGTGGTATTCACAAAATCAGTAAAGCCCGAAATGTCAGGGATAAACAAAAGTGATTCGGCCATTTTAGTTTTTTTCTATCAATAGAACAGATTATAGCATGACTTTGTTTATTCAGAGGAACTTAAATCATCAAGCAGTCAATATTTACTTAAAAGACAAACTCACATTGTGTCCATCTTTGTATTGATAAAAAAAATGATTGAAGATTAACGATTTTTGATTTCAGATGTTTATCCTTCCCTAATAATAGGTTGACTAAAAAATATCAACTTTATGAACAGTCAGACAATATTTTTCTTCAATGAGGTCGGTATTTTCTGATTCCAATATTCCATTACTCCAATTCCCTAAGCCACCCTGTTTATTCCAAAAACTTCTTCTCTTTGCTCTTTTCCCCTCAATCGATACTCGCCCATGGGTTCCCATTCGTACCCGTCTTTCTCCGGAAATTGAGAAATGAGGTTTTGAGAAATAAGAATTTTTTGTTCGAGGCTATTGCACATTTTTTCCAGGCGGGCGGCTGTATGTAATACTTCACCGTGGTAGGCAATCTCGCGTTTCAAATCGCCAACCTCCGCAGCAGTAATGGTTCCTTCATCCAGCCCAGCTTTAAACACAGGAATTGTTTGGTAGTTCTCCAGGTAAAATTCTTTCCTGTCGTTGAGCACCTGCTCGAATGCATAAAATAAATTGATACAATTCAAATCATTGATGCCGCTTTTTGTAGGCCAGGTAAGTACTACCTCATCGCCAACATACTGATAAACCTGCGCTTTGTAGCGGATGATTAAATCAGTTAAATCGTGGATGCAACTTTGAATGAGCCCACTGTAATTGTAATGTCCCAAACGCTCGGCGTTACCGGTTGAGTCTTTCATGTCCAGAAACATGAAAATCCTTTGCTCCTGCCTCGGCTTGTGGTATTTTCCGGTGATCATCGACAACAGTACACCATTGCCAAACTTGCGGTTGATTTGAAGCACGAAACTTATCATCAAAACTACAAACAGGTAATAGATGCCGACTGATACAATACTTGAAACGGAAAATTGTTGCTGCATTTCAGAGAAGGTTTCCATGGGCAATATACTGAAAACATGATAAATGCCAAATACAAATGCCTGTGATAAAACAAGTGCAATTGAATAAAGTATTGTTTTGAATAGTATGATGGCGCCAAAAGATTTCCTGCGTATCCTGGAATTATCCACAAACAAGTTAATCAGCCCAAACATGATCCCAAACAATGCACCCTGCACAAGAATCTCAAGGTGAATGTAATTGCTATCGAGGTAATCGTTAAAAAGGCCCGGTTGTAAATACGGTTCAAGCCCCCACCATGAAATGATAAAATAAAGGTACATAAAGAAGTAAATTCCCAATATGATAAAAATCCACTCTGTTAGAATAGATTTAATTTTGGGTTTTGGTTTGATACGTGATACATCCATGATTTTTGGTGCTATCAATAAAAATTCTGAATCAGCGGATAAAAATACGCTTTTAGTTATTAGCCTGAAGGATTGATTGAATTTAAAAAAAGCTATTTTTGCCGCTTGAACAGGCCCCATAGTTCAATGGATA
>CAZBDF010000149.1:0-9778 GCA_964490385.1 uncultured Lentimicrobiaceae bacterium
AGAAATCTACGATTTCATATTTTTTCGAGCATCCTCGAAAAGTTACGAAAATCAAAGATTTTCTACTTTTCGGGATTACAACAAATTACCATCAATTACCAAATTACCAAATTACTATCAATTACCATCAATTACCAAATCACAACAAATTATAACCAATTACCATCAATTGCAACGCACAGAGAAAGTACTTATGCCAGCCCTATAAAAGCGTTAATGTTAAAGATTCCTAAGTTTTTGGTAACCATTGGATACACTTAGCTTATTTTTACACCGATGTTTACTTTACCTACAAATTAAAAATGCAATCCACTCCAATAGAAAATAATATTCTTTCGGAAGACTCAAAAAAAAATATCCGTAATGAACTGGATCGAATACTTAATAGTGATTTGTTTTCTCGCTCATCCGTTCTGTCCAATTTTTTAAAGTTTATCGTAGAACAAACGCTGGAAGGTCAAACCGAGAGATTAAAAGAATACACCATCGCAGTGAGTGCATTGGGCAAGCCGTCAGATTTTAATCCACAAATAGATGCTATTGTACGGATACACGCCGGCAGGCTCAGACGACTTTTAAACGAATATTACACTGATGCCGGCAAAGAATATCCCGTAAGGATTGAATTGATTAAAGGCACTTATGTACCCGTATTCCGAGCCCAGTGGATTGAAGATTCCGGATTGATTGAAGCAGATAAAAGCGTTCAATATTCCCGTTCAAAACTTACGCTTGCGGTGCTTCCGTTTCGCAATTTATTATCTGATAATGAATACCAATTCTTTGTGGATGGGCTTGGAGAAGAACTCACCCGACTCCTCAGCAGGTTTCAGGAAATTGCAGTGGTTGCTCATTACTCTGCACGAAAATACGCCACCATTACTGACGATATCCGCGTTATAGGTTCTGATTTGGGGGTTCATTACCTTATAAGCGGTGCAGTAAAACGCTCACCGGATAGTATCAGGGTAAATGTTGGTTTGGTAAACGCCATGAATGGGATGCAAGTTTGGTCACAAACATACAACCACGCACTAAATATTGAAAGTCTGTTAAATATCCAGGATCAGATCGTCGAAAATATTTGTTCGGTCTTGGGTGGACACTACGGAATTATTATCCAGGAAAACGCTAAGTCCGATCGTCCAATCGCTTCTAATATCGACTCATTTGATGCTGCCTTTTGGAATTACTATTTCCACATGAACTACTCGGAAGAAACGTATTTGAAAACCCGGGAAGCCCTGGAAAATGCAATACGTCATGACCCGAATTATGCAACAGGGTTGGCTATGTTGGCAGAGTTATACCTTGACGCTTATTCGCTTGGTTACCCAAGCGTAGAAGACCCCGTAAAAGAAGCTTTTAAACTCACCAAAAGAGCGATACGTATAGATCCTCAGTGCCAACATGCATATCAGCAATATGGCTGGAGTAATGTTTATTTGCAAAACAAGGACGAAGCAGTTAAGGCGCTGGAGTATTGTTTAACGCTTAACCCTTCTTCGGTTTCTACAATGGGTGGTGTTGGATTTGGCTTAGCCTGTGCCGGGGAATTTGAACGCGCTGAAGTCTTGCTAAGCATATCTATAGATCTTAACCCCCATTGCCCCTGGTGGTTTTATTTAGGATTTTTTCTGGTCTGTTACCAAAAACAAGACTACGAAAAGGCACTTGAATACGCTAACAAAATAGAAACCGTAGATGTATTTCTCGATCCCTTTACAAAAGCTGCTGCCAAAGGCCAGATCGGCATGTACGAAGAGGCACAAGACGATGTAAGACTATTAAATGAAAAGTATTCAGAGATTATGGCTAAGATTTACGCAACCTTGAATGCATTTCTGCTCGACAAACCATTGATCGACAAAATCATTGAAGGATCAAAAAAAGCAGGGCTAGCCATTGCCTGATTTCTTTTTCATAAACATTAGTGTCCGGTAATCATAATTTCCTTTAAATAGATTCTTCACTCCATTGCGTTTCGTTACTAATGACAAGTTTTTGTAAGTGGCTGAATTATAGCAGGTTTCTTGCCGCACGTGCGGCATACCAATGACATGTTTTTTCAAGCGTCTGGATATGAGATTTCTCACTTCGTTACCAATGACATGTTTTCACAAGCATCTGGATATGAGATTTCTCCCTTCGGTCGAAATGACAGAGCCGGCGCAGGAAGAGTGGGAGGAAGGGTCGGGCGCGAAGCGCCCGACCCTTCCTCCCAAAATCAACCCGTGAACGCTGTCATTTCGACCAAAACACGCAGCGAAGCGTAGTGTTAACGGGAGAAATCTACTCCTTTGTCATCACACTTTGAGGCCTCTTTTTCAGGGGCTTGGTACTCGAAATGACACGGCTGGCACCTCCCCTAACCACACCGTATCGCTTGTCATTAGTACTGGAAAATTTGCGTAGCAAATTTGAAGGGAGAAATCTAAAAATCGCGACATGATGATTAAAGAGCCATTACAGAATCCTGCAACCTCGAATTAATTTACCCTCCCAAACCACCCTATCCAAGGGCATTGAGTAGGAGGAGCCGACCTTCATTTTACGGTTAAGTAACCGTGTAACACTTACCTGATCATCTTGCCTGATATATTTTTGCAGCATATTCTTATTATAAAAAATCACTATGGACGAGAATGTTGAATCTATTGTTCGAATGTTTCCGGATTTTGAAAAAAAAATTACTTTTCTGTTTAAAACCGATGAAAACTTCCGCGATCTCTGCGCAGATCACATATTGTGTGCTGCCATGGTACAGGAAATAAAACAGAATCAGAAAAAAGGTAGCGGAAATCTTGCGGAGTATGAAGATTTAAAACAATGTCTTGAACAGGAAATTTTGCAAATGATTGCCCAGGAAAAAAAGATAAAGTAGGTACCGTCAAATTTGTAGATTTTAAAAACTATCAACGATGAAAAAATTAACAACAATAGCTGTAATTTTACTTTTCTGCATTCAAATTGCGAATGCCCAGGAAAAACCAGATGCTGACGCACCCAAGCCTGCCGCAGGCGATGCTGCCGAAATGGCGAAAAAACTGGCGAATCCGGTTGCCGCAATGATCAGTGTTCCCTTCCAAACCAATTTAGATGTTGGAATTGGAGCTTTCGATGGATATAAAAGCACAACGAATGTGCAGCCCGTTATTCCAATAGGGCTGAACAAGGACTGGAATTTGATTTCACGTATCATCCTACCGGTCGTTAATCAACAAAACATTACTGGTGAAGGTGAGATTCAAACCGGCTTAGGTGATGCCGTTGTCAGCGCATTCTTTTCTCCGGCAGTACCCAAAAACGGATTGATCTGGGGCCTTGGTCCCGTGCTATTGATTCCAACCGCAACAGATGAGTTTCTGGGGGCAGAAAAACTTGGGGTGGGTCCAACAGTATTAATTTTGAAACAAACGCACGGGTGGACTATTGGTGCATTGGCAAATCAAATTTGGTCGCTTGCCGGCAATAGTGATAGGAGTGATGTGAATTCAGGTTTTCTTCAGCCGTTTCTTACCTACAGTTATAAAAGCGGGGCAGGCTTGGGGCTTGTAGGCGAAATAACACAAAACTGGAATGCATCAACCACAACTGTTTGGTTAACGCCAAATGTTTCAGGCATTACCAAAATAGGCAAACAGTTGGTTCAACTACAAGTGGGACCGCGGTTTCAGGTAGCATCGCCCGATGGAGGAAAAGCCAAATTCGGCATACGCGCTCAGGTAGTATTGGTATTTCCAAAATAATTCAATTAAAATGTGAAAAACATTTTTTGCCAACTTTTCGAATAAGAATAATCCTTTCAATTGCGTAATTTACTAAGTGTCGAAATCATTAATTTATTAAATAAATACAAGTATCATGAAGAAAAAATCATTGAATGCCATTACATTAACACTAATAGGTGTATTCGCACTGCTGGTAGGTTGTACACCAACTGAAAAGAAAACTACCGAAGTCGAACCAAACTTAGAGGCCATTGCCGAGCGTGCCTACCTCTATGGCTTGCAACAGGCCATTTATTACGGCCAACGCTGGACTTACACCCAGAATGATGTGAAGACCAATGGCGTATATTCAGGCCTGAACCAATTCGCCTGGGTGCGCAAACAGATAACTCCCGATTATCCGGTGGTTACGCCAAACGCGACCACGCTTTATGGTGCTGGCTTCCTCGATCTGCGCCAAGGTCCGGTAGTTGTGGAAGTTCCGGAGATCACCGACCGCTATTTCAGTTTCCAGGTTCAGGATCAGTACGGTATTTTCCGGGTAATCGTTGGATCACCTTTCAATGGAACAAAGGCACGCAAATACATCCTGGTGCCGCCAGACTTCACCGACAATATTCCTGCAGATTTCCCAACTACAGATATCATCCAGTGGCCGTTTATGACCGCTTTTGGTCTTGCGCGGATGGCTCTAATGAAAGGTACTGATGCCGAAATTAAGACGATCAACAAATATCAAGATCAGTTGACCATGACGCCTTTAGCAGACTGGCTGGACAATGGAAACAAAGGCATCCCTCAAGCCGATAGAAAAATTGTAAAAGGCGATTTCCCAATTCCCGATGGTTTACCGGAGTATCAATTTGGTCAGGTTGACAAACAGACAGCCCAGCAATACTTCACCTTGCTAAGTGTAATCTTGAACGATCCGACCATGCTAACCATCGAGGACTCGAAAATGGAGACGGAAATGCTCAAGCAACTTGAGGTTTTCAATATTGGCAAAGGCCTTTCGTTTGACTGGGCTAAGCTGACACCAGAGAAGCAAACCGCATTGGAAACCGGATTCAAAGCCGGATTCGAGAGTGTTCGTAAGACATTAAAAACAAACATGATTAACATGAACGGCTGGGGAGTTGTACGCAATGACGGTGGATTTGAAACCCGTTGGATGGATCGCGCGATCATCGCCGATGCAGCATGGGGTGCTCCAGACAAGAATGTTTCGCACGGTGGCGCATTTTTGTTCACCGATGCCGATGGTAAACCATTCAGCGGTGCTAACAAATACACTTTGACTTTCGACATGAAAGACCTGCCACCGGTTACTCAGTTCTGGTCAATCCCGATTTATGATGCCAATGGCTATTTCGTCGCCAACGAGATTAACCGATATACTGTAAACAGCTTTATGCTGAAAGCGGGTGAGATAGTGCCTAAAGACGGCAAGCTGGTGATTTATATCCAAAACGAAAAGCCAAGTGATCCGCAACAAGCGAAGAACTGGCTTCCGGCATCCGCCGAAGGGTTCCGCTTCACAGCACGCTTTTATGGCCCTTATGCACCACTTACCAGCGGCTCGTACAACATGCCTAAGGTAGTGAAGGTTAACTAAGTCGGAATAAGAGGAATTATAGTTTCAAAATCATTAATGATATAAATACAAGAATCATGAGAAAAGTAACATTAAACGCACTTGTTGTAATTGTTGTTTGCTTATTTGCAACGACGGCAGTTTATGCGCAAAATGAAGAGCCTGCCGTAGGCACTTACACGCAAACAACCGATATTCCAAAAGGTATTTTAACGCCAAATGAGGTAGAAACCTCCATAGGAACGCTAAAGTTTTTTGATGGCGCACCAACCCATGAAACAGCAGAATTAGTATATGACAATTTAGACAGGATGCGTGGTGTAGATGCCTTTTTAAAAGGAATACAAGGCGCATCTGTAAGAGAATTGATCGAGGGACCAAAATCCATTGGTGCCGACACTGAGTTTAATAAGATTCTAATATTTGAGGAGCTTATGGATTCTAAACAGGTCTTCCTTACCGGAAACACTTCAACATTATACATTATTCCTACGCTGGATTTAAAAACCAATGGACCTATGGTAGTAGAAGCTCCTCCCGGATTGTTAGGTGGTTTTAATAGTGCCTGGTTCGAGTACATGAGCGATATAGGTGTTTTTGGTCCTGATAAAGGAAAAGGTGGTAAGTTTTTAGTGCTGCCTCCGGGCTATAAAGGTAATGTTCCCTCAGGCTATTTCGTAGTAAAGTCGCCAACATACAAAGTATGGAACTTTATGCGAGCCTCAATTGCCGATGGTAGGGAAGCAGCCGTAAAAATGGTAAAGGAAACTTTAAAAGTTTATCCATTATCAATGGCGGCTAATCCACCTGCAATGGAATTTGTAAATGGATCAAACAAAGCATTCAATACGGTTCACCACAACGATTACTCTTTTTATGAAGAAGTCAATAAAATAATTCAGGAGGAACCCTTGGAAATGCTAAATCCCGAAACAAGAGGGCTTTTTGCATCTATTGGAATAGAAAAAGGAAAACCATTCGCGCCAGACGAGAGAATGAAACGAATTTTGACCGATGCAGTTGCCATTGGAAATGCTACTGCTCGATCTATTGTATGGTATCCACGAGTGAGTGGAAGTGTTGATAATATGGCGGGAGTTCAAATTTACCCGGATTCGAATAGTTCCTGGATGATGGGCTTTAAGGATAAAAACGTGTTCTTCAATGGAGCTGACAAACAGACGATGAACAGTGATGCACGCGTATTTTTCTACTATTGCTATACGGTTGTTACTCCGGCTATGGCAGTGTCATTTCCCGGCAAGGGATCAGATTACGCCGTAGGTTTTGTAGATGAAAACAAAAACCCAATGGATGGTTCTAAAACTTATAAAGTACATCTGCCCGCAAATGTTCCGGTAAATAACTTTTGGGCTTTTACCTTGTATGATAACCAAACAAGATCACAATTGCAAACCGATCAAAGACAACCCAGTGTAGGCAGCCAAACCGAAGGTTTTAAAGTTAATGCTGATGGCTCAATGGATGTGTATTTTGCACCTAAAGCTCCCGCAGGATTTGAGAACAACTGGTTACAAACCATTCCCGGGAAAAGTTGGTTTGTAGTATTAAGAATGTATGGCCCGTTAGAGCCATGGCTTAATAAAGAATGGAGACCAAGCGAAATTTTAGAAGTAAAATAGCAGCTTAAAAACAAAGTAAATGGTGCCCTAAAATGCGCCATTTACTAAACTTTTAAAAATAATTAATTATGAAAAAATATTTGCTCATCATCCTTGTTTTGTTCAGCACAATTCAAGTTGCACAAAGTCAAGTTCTTATCACGCTCCTACTCGGCGACAAGTTAAATTCGCCCAACCTTGAGTTTGGCCTCGAAGGTGGAATAAACTGGACACAAGTTACGGGATTGGAAACTAGCGATTACGCTAATAAATGGAACTTAGGCTTTTATTTTGATTTCCGACTTAAAAATCAATGGTGGCTCTACACCGGTGTTTTAGTAAAATCGGATATGGGGGCGGATAAACTCACAGCAGGAGACCTTGCTTTTTTAAAGGCACGTATTTATATGGATAGTGAAACTGGTGAGGCGATAGCAGGTGATTACAGTCAAAAGATGAAATATTTTTTAGTACCCCTGATGGTCAAGTACAAATTTAAAAATCGCATATATCTTGCAGCAGGTTCACAATTTGGCCTGATGCATAAATCGTGGGTGGAGTTTAACGCTAAGGTTGATGACATCGATGTTGTAAATAAAGAATACAACAAAGACTTGATAAACAAAATAGATGCTGGTATTATGCTTGGAGCAGGCTATACTTTTATGAATAGCCCTGGTATGAGTCTGGGCCTTAAATATTACGAGGGTCTTGCTAATGTATATAAAGGAGTTTCCGGCACCCGAAACCGATCATTTTTCATCAATCTTACCATTCCAATAGGAGCTGGTAAAAAAAGTAAAGACAAATAAAAAAGCTCAAATTAAATATTTATTTCGTAATTTTTATAAACTAATAAATCATGAAAAAACTAATCATAAAAACGGGTTTGGCAATATTCTTCCTTGGCCTTACGGTAAGCACATTTGGGCAAACAACCGGCGATGCTATCAACAAAAAGGTAGGTGTATATGTATTCCCTGCAAGCAACCAAACTCCTGGCCAACAAGAAAAGGATGAAGCTGAATGTTATTCATGGGCGGTTAAGCAATCGGGCTATGACCCAATTAACCCAACAACTGTACAGGCCAAACAGGTAGATCAGGGGCCGGATGGTTCGGCTGTTCGGGGTTCTGCCGGAGGTGCTGCCGTTGGAGCAGCTATAGGTGCTATTTCGGGCGATGCCGGAAAAGGTGCCGCCATAGGAGCAATAAGTGGTGCTGTTTTAGGACATAGAAGAGGCCGGATAGAAAAATCGATGGAACAGGGTCACGCTAACCAGCAGGCTGCAGAAACCAACAAAAACCTATTGGATGGCTTTGTAAAAGCTTATACCGCTTGCCTCGAAGGAAAAGGTTACACCGTTAAATAAACCATCATAAAAACTAAGGATCATGAGAATAATAAATTCAATAATATTGCTGCTCTTTATTTTGGGAGCTGAAGTAACGTATGCACAAATTTCGGATAAAAACTGGGAATATTTACTGGTGAGGGAAGATGTTGTGAAACCTTCGATGACCGTGTATTATGAAGCATCGCTAACTGATTTGGCTTTGTTCTTAACAGAGAATAAAGTAAAAAATATGAATTACATGACGCAGTTGCAGGACAATTATCACTATTCGCACATAACGGCACTTGATGATATGAACGACATCAACGGCGGTTTGAGGGCGTACATCAAGGGCGACGAAAAATCTGCGGAGTTTGATTTAATATGGGGCGATTTGAACCAAGCCATCGAAAGTTACAGCTATTACGTGGTAAAGTATGAAGCTGATTTATCATACATTCCTGACGGGAAAGTTTGGCTTGAAGAAGCTCCTTACCGCAGATGGAACTACTTTTATTTTGAGCCCGGAACAGAAAAGGAAGCTGAAAATATTCTTCTGGCCTGGAAAAATCTTTACCAAAATAAAGGGCTTGAAAATGGCTTCAGGGTATTTAAGGGTGTGGTTGGCCTTGAGCAACCGGTTTTACTTTTAACCACCTGGGCCGAAAGCCCGCTGGACTATCAGATAAATCTCCAGGAAAATATGGAGCTTTTGGGCGAAGAAGGAGCTATATTGTGGATGGCTATGATGGAACTTGTCAGGAAAGTCGAAACCATCGAAGGCTGGTATTTGCCCCAATATTCCTTTATTCCGGCATCCATCGAAAAATAACTTTTTTGGCGAAAATACGTGTCATTAATTTCAGAATATCTGGTTTTTCTTAAAATCAGGTATTCTGTTTTTATAGTCAAAAGTATGCGGTTCAAAATTCTATTTTATAAGTTTTTTGAAAAGAATAATTTTACATACCATCCTATTTGTCGTTGGATATTTCATTATTCAAAATAAAGGATATGCACAAGACTGTGGTGAGGTGGTACAAATCCAGGTCAAGTCCTTCTACTTTCCATGAACCTCCAACTCCAAACCAGTCATCCTGGTAACTGTTACTATAATTAAACAAAGCAAAATATCGATCTTCACCAATAATGTTAGTAAGAACATCTATTTCCTTGTCAACTGAACGAGCAAAGTACTGATGAAAATTTTCATTATTTAAAAAGGTAAACTCAAATCAGGCGTTTTTTTTTGGCTGAAGCATGTATGAGATTAGCCTGACCGTATGCCTAATTTATGACGAATGAAAAAGCTGACCATACAAAAAACAATATATGCAGGAAGTGCTGCCTATTCCTCGTTGAGCGTGTTGCCCAACGGAGAGATTATTTTGTTTTTTGAAGCCAATGATTATCAGGACAATCTTTTTGTTCGGTATAATATGGAATGGTTAAAGGATGGAAGGGACAGGTAAATTTGCCCTGCGGACGTAATTAG
>CAZBDF010000150.1:0-9737 GCA_964490385.1 uncultured Lentimicrobiaceae bacterium
CGCCAGTCGCTCATATCATAAACTTCGTTGGTGAGGTTTATCCACCCATCAGTCAACGGGCAACTATACAATTCGCAAACAGGTACTGAAAGGCAACTTTCCCAGGTATCAAAGTTTTGGATATTTCCGGGAGTCCATGATGAGCCTTCAATAACCTCAATAGGAATTTCGAGCATATCGTTATCGGGGTTTTGGTCGGGGGCATAGTCAATCCAGGTGTTCAGCAAATACGAACCAATCGAGGATATGTCGATGGTTTCAGTAAAATTATAATTCAAGATTGAGTCAGGATAAATCGTACCCGAATAGGTTTCGGTTACAATATCACCGCCATCAAGTTGGAATGAAAAATCAGGATCTGTGATAGGCTCGAGCCCATAATTTTTCACTTCAATTTCGATTGATAAATCGGATACATCCATACAGGACTGGAAAATGCCCCATCCAGCTGTTGGCACCGAAACCATCATGGCATCCACTTCGTTACAATCAAATGTCCCGGGGGACTTCTCAATGGCAATAGCCCTGCGCCCCTGTTCATTGTTTGCACCAATTGCGCGCACGCTAAACCAATAAGTTTCGGATGAGCTAATATCTTCAACAATAAAGGAAGTGATGGTTGTGGTACCAATTACATCCATATATTTTTCGCCCAACTTAAACACCTCGTAGGCTTCAGCACCGTAAACTTCGTTCCAACTCAGGTGCAAGCCATCAGCACAGGCCCAGTCAACCTCGATATTACCTGGCACACCAATGATTGAAAATGGCTCGATGCTTTGCCCGGTTAATGTACCACGGGAAACCCTAACCATTGCCTGGCTGGTTACAGCAGTAGGAACAGTCCAGTCGTATTGCCTTAAACTTGCGTTCAAGTTATCAGTAATTACAACCCAGTTATCACCGTTATCAAGAGAATATTCAACAATGAAGGGTTCATCGTCGCCATATGCATCCCAGCGAATGGTTTCGCTTTCACCCGGCGCTATTGATTCGCCACCAATGGGATAAGTCACAGTAACATCTTCAGAAATGTATTCGTAAACTATAAAATATTGTTGTGGCCCCTGGGGAATAGTCAGGCCTTCAACTGCCAGAGTATAAGTACCAGATTCAGGATATTCAAGCGTTACCTGCTCCATATTGTTCCTGTCATCAATACCTCTTACGGCATCTTTATCCAAACTATCAGCATGTGGATAATGGTCTAAAACCCATGGATGCCATATATTAGATTCCTGATCAGTAACTTTAATATCTAAATTATTTACAAGAGCCCAATTGGAATTCACCGATGCCCAATAGTCAGTCCAGTAAACCATCACCCGCATTTGTGCAGTATTTTCGGGCACTTCAAAAGTATGTGTCATTGTTTCACCCTGTTCAATCATGGTCGAGTCGTACCTTCCATCTTCAATAACTTTCACCGCACGCAAAGCATTGATCCTTCCCCAGCCAAACTTAAAGTCGGGACCAGGATTTCCAAGGTCTTCAGCGGTATTCAGTAAAAGTGCTTTCATCAGGCCTCCGGCGGGTTCTTCGCTTGTAATTTCGCGATAAGCCTGGTACAATTGCGTTAATGTTCCGGCAGTACCGGGGCATGACATAGATGTTCCTGATTTAAAGCCGTAGTTATTTGGATTAATTGTAGAATAAACGCTTGAACCTTTCGCAGCAAGGTCAGGCTTGATACGGCCATCATGTGCCGGGCCACGGCTACTTGAACTCGAAAGTTCATCCTGGTAATTCAGATTGGCGACTGCAATAACATTTTTACCTACTTTGTGGCCACCGGTTATATTTCCCCATCCTGCACCCGCGCCATATCCGCAATTGGAATTCCCATCATTACCTGCAGAAAAAACATGCATCAACGACCTGAAAGTCCTGATATGAACATCCATCATCCGGCAAAGGGTAGTGTAACCTGCATTGCAGCCGTTGCTATAAGAAGTAGAACTAACCCTGATTCCATAAGTACTATAATGGGATCCAATGGATGAAAATCCGGGATAATCGGGCGAGGCACCATAAACATACAGATATGAGCCAAAAGCATTACCCCTGACTTTTGGATCGAGGTTTCCACCCGACATGATGATGCCTGCACAATGATCGCCATGATCACCATAGTTGCTGCTGATGAATTGGGTTACCCTTCCTTCATAATCAATATGTGGCCCAATTTTACCATCATCCTGCAACATCACACTTACACCAGTTCCATCATAATGGCGACCTGCATCAAAGTCGGAAGCAATAGCATTGCTGCGATGCAAAGTACGTCCGGTATAATTTTCGGGTTCGGGGCTTGGAAAAATCGGTTCAACAAACATAACGAAAGGCAAAGATGCCAGTTTCCTGATCTCTTTGGTAGAAACCAATATGTGCAAAAAATTACTGAAGTCTTCACGTTTAACAATTTCATAACCTGCACCTGAAACTGCATTCACGACAATATCGGGAGATAAATCCTGGAAATAGCTTACCATAAGTTCCAGTTTATCTTCACCACGAAAAGCATAATCAGGATAGCTTTCTTCAAAAAGCATAGGTGCCAATTTGTAATCGACCTCCACATCAATGATGCTCCTTATTTTGTAGCCTGATAAATCAGTTGCATCTATATTTTCATTGATTGAAGCAAAATATGCAAGTTGAGGGATATAATCCAGCAACGTTATCCCAGCAGCTTTCATTTGGTCTTTAGTGTACTTATCCGGAATTTCATAAAACTGGATAAGCTTGTAAGCTCGGGCTTCAAAGAGTTGTTCCTGTTTCAGGAATGTAACATTGGTTATTCCCGAAATATTTTCGGGAGGGGCAATACTTTGATTTTTGAAATGAATCGTGTACTTTTCTCCTTGCCCATCGGCAAAGGCATTGAAGCCTAAAGCCAAAAAGATAAAAAGGCTAAATAAAAGCCTGGTTGTAGTTTTTCGTGCAGTCATAATTTATAATGAGTTTGATTAATAAAGCCCAAAGATAATTAGCCTCATCAATAAAGTGCCATTCATTTAGGTTTGTTAACTTAAAATGTAAACAGATATAATTTGGAATCACTAAAAATATCAGCGAACAAGTACATTTTTCCTTGCCAATAAGGTTTCAGTGGTATGATTTCAGTACATTTGTTGACTATTTCTTAAAAAGGGGACAATGCCAGATCAATTCTATCCACCTGCTATCGAGCAGGTGTTATCAATAGCTATTAAACAATTGCGCGAAAAAAGGGAAATTTTTAATATTCCTGAAAAACTATTTTACAATCCGTATAAAAATAAGCAATTATATACAGAAAAGTTTGGTAGTTTGTTACACAATCCGGTTGGCCTGGCTGCAGGCCCACATACTCAGCTGGCCCAAAATATATTGGCTGGTTGGTTGACAGGTGCACGCTTTATCGAGTTAAAAACAGTACAAACACTTGATGAACTAGTAGTTTCCAAACCTTGCATTGATATGCAGGATGAAGGATATAATTGTGAATGGTCACAGGAATTAAAGATCAAAGAATCGTATGATCAATATTTGAACGCCTGGATCCTGATCCATATTTTCCATCATGAACTGTTCGGGAAATCCGCTAAGGATGGTGACATTGGCACCATTTTTAATATGAGCGTTGGTTATGACCTTACCGGGATCAACAAGAAAAATATGCAGTGGTTCCTTAAGAAAATGCAAAACTGCAAAACCGAAAAGGAAGCAAAGATTGAAAAATTACTGCTGATATATCCGAAGCTAAAAGACATCAACATCCCTAATTGCATTTCAAACAGTGTCACGCTTTCGACTATGCACGGCTGTCCACCGCGCGAAATTGAACATATTGGCAAGTACCTGATGCTTGAGAAGAAATTACACACCACCATTAAATTAAATCCCACGCTGCTTGGGGCAGGGTCTGTTAGGGCTATCCTGAAAAAACAATTGGGATACACTGCCCGAATTCCTGATGCAGCTTTTACAAGTGACCTGAAATATTCGGAAGCCATAGGTATTATCGATTCACTAACAAATACAGCGTCAACACTTGATTTGGAATTTGGGGTAAAACTGACCAACACCTTACAAAGCTTCAACCATAAGGATATTTTCCCAAAAAGGGAGCAAAAAATGTACATGAGTGGCAAAGGGCTGCACCCTATTGCAGTAAACCTTGCTGCCAGGTTGCAATCGCATTACGATGGCAATTTAAATGTTTCGTTCTCAGGAGGGGCTGATTGCTTTAATATTTCGAGCCTGATCATGAGCGGGTTTAGTCCGGTAACAGTTTGTTCTGATCTTTTAAAACCAGGAGGGTACGGACGGCTGGCCCAGTATTTCAAAAATATTGAGGCCACCTTTAAAAACACCAATAGCAAAAGCATTGAACAACTCATACAAACAAACAGCAAAAACAACAATACAAGAAATGCTGCCCTCGAATATTTGAAGATTTATGCCAACGGCGTACTGACAAACAAAGCTTACGAAAAATCCGGCCCCTTTGAACCCAACATAAAAACCAGCCGTACGCTCAACAATTTCGATTGCATTCATGCACCATGTGTGGATTCATGCCCGGCAAATCAGGACATCCCGGATTATATGTGGCATACATCTAACAACAACCTGGTAAGTGCATTCAAAAGTATCCTCCGAACAAATCCATTTCCTTCGGTTACGGGCATGGTATGCGACCATTTGTGCCAGTATAAATGCACCCGCATAAACTATGATGAACCTTTGCTGATCAGGGAAATTAAGCGTTATGTTGCCGAAAGCGCCCCAGAGTTTGATATTAACACAAAGGATATTAAACGTCTCGGTATGAAGGTAGCAGTTATTGGGGCAGGCCCTTCAGGGCTTTCATGTGCCTGGTTTTTAAATCTTGCCGGATTTGATGTTGAAGTTTTTGAGGAAGGAGAAAGCCCTGGTGGAATGGTGGCAGGGGCGATCCCGGGATTCAGGCTTACAAGCGGTTCAATAAAAAATGATATTGAGCGCATCCAAAATTCCGGGGTACAAATTCATTACAATTATAAAGTTAATAAGGGTATATTTAAAAAACTGACCAAAAGCTATAATTTCGTCTATATTGCCACAGGTGCTTACCATTCGCGCGAATTATCAATTCCCGGAATAAACTCCAGGGGTGTAATCGATCCACTTAAATTTCTTCATGATGTAAAGGCTGGCAGGAAAATTCATTTTGGTAAAAATGTTGCAGTTATTGGCGGTGGTAACACCGCAATGGATGCAGCCAGAACTGCTTATAGAATGGTTGGGAAGGATGGAATGGTAACCATTATATACCGGAGGACAATAAAAGAGATGCCGGCTGACCATGGCGAAGTGAGGGCTGTGCAGGATGAAGGGATTAATATCCTTGAACTTATATCGCCTCATAAAGTAAATGTTGTTGGTAAAAAAGTTACCGGCCTTGAGTGTGCGATGATGGAGTTACAGGACAATGATAATACTGGCCGGCCAACACCGGTCGAAATTGAAGGCACAAACTTTTCTCTCTCTTTCGACACCATTATCCCTGCCGTTGGACAAAAACTCCACATCAAATTTATTGACCATGATTTGCTGACCACAAAAAAGGGCTCGTACCAAACCAAAATAAAAAATGTATTTATCGGAGGGGATGCGCTCAGGGGCTCGTCCACTGCAATTAATGCCATTGGAGATGGAAGAAATGTTGCCCACGAAATCATTAACAAAGCAAGGATAAAACCTACAAGCATGTTTACGGTCAATCACAAGAATATTGATCTTGAGCAACTAAAAGTCATGAAGGCCACGCGTGAATATCCACCTAAAGTAGTGCAAACAGGCCTTGAAGAGCGTAAAAGTTTTAAACTTGTCGTCTCCACACTTAAAAGCGATGAAGCTGTAAAAGAAGCTGGCCGATGTTTGCAATGTGACAAATATTGCAGTGTATGCTCGGCAGTTTGTCCAAACCATGCCAACTACACCTATGAAACTGAGCCTTGCTCCTATTCGTTCTTTGATGTGCATATTGCAAACAATCAAATCAATGTAATCAATGCCGGTGACTTTAAAATTGAACAAAAACACCAAGTATTGAATTTGGCCGACTGGTGTAATGAATGTGGCAATTGCACTACCTTCTGCCCCACTTCAGGTAGTCCTTATAAAGATAAACCCAAAGTATATTTCAACAAGAAGAGTTTTGATGACGATGGTGACGGATACCTGGTTAGCAAGGGTGGCGACCAACGACAGTTGACTGTGAAGATCGATGGAAATTCAGGAACGTTTTCTGAGTCCTGGGATGCCTACATGTATGAAGATGATATATGCACAGCAGTTTTCAGTAAAGAGACGCTGGAATTGGAGCATATCGATATTTATGATAATGAAATTAAGGATATCAGCTTTGCTAAAATCCCGGAGATGTTAATCATATTTAATGCAACGAAAGACTTAGTATAATAATCCTAATTTAGTGATAGAAATTTGAAAACATAAAGATATTAATAATCATTGTTGGTCATTAAATCGTCATTGATTGTCATTATATGGTCATTGATAGTTGAGCATACTCCGAAAAGGGATAATACAAGAATTGCCACCAAAACACGAAAGACCACAAAAGACAGAAAATCAATAAACTAATTTTAGTGCCCCGCACATGCGGGATTGTGATTTCGTGCCTTAGTGGCAAAAAACCACTTTTCGGAGTGAGCTCATAGTTTAAATTTAAAAGTAGCATAGCTAAATGACAACAAATGACGCGAAGCTAATGACAACAAATAACGGCGTAGCTTAATGACAATCAATAACAGCGCAGCTAAATGACAGCACAACCAAATAATAATATATTACAATCCAAAATAAAAATGACAACAGAACAAATCCTTAAGAACACCATCACAAGGTGCAGGGAGCAAAATATTATTATCCCCACCTACAAACAAATGCGCAGCCCTGAACTCATCCCTGATAAAATCAAGAAAAAGCTCGAAAATATTGGACTATGGGACCTTAACCCACTAAACCTTTTTAGGATTACATGGAAAAACGAACCTGTAAAATCAGGAGGTGGATATGGCCCTGTAAATTACATCGAAATACCACCGGAGCTAAGTGGAGTAAAAGCACGTATAATTGTTTTAATCGGGAAGTATTTCCCCACAGGCGCACATAAGGTAGGTGCTACATTTGGTCCGCTGGTTGAAAAACTGATTTCCGGACATTTTGACCCCACCAGACAAAAAGCACTTTGGCCGTCAACGGGTAATTATTGCCGTGGTGGTGCCTACGACTCCTTCCTTTTAGGTTGTGAGTCGATTGCAGTTTTGCCCGAAGGTATGTCGCGCGAAAGATTTGAATGGCTTGAAAAAGTAGGTGCAGAAATTTTTGCAACACCAGGTTGTGAGAGCAATGTTAAAGAAATTTACGATAAAGTTAAAGTATTGGAAACCGAGCGGGGTGATGAAATTGTTACACTCAATCAATTTGCTGAAATTGGGAATCCTTTGTGGCACTACGCCGTAACCGGGCCTGCGATGGAAGAGGTTTTTGATACTGTAAAAAATCGTCAATCAAAGTTCAGTGGCTTGTTCCTTACCCAGGGTTCGGCGGGTACACTGGGCAGTGGCGATTATCTGCGTGAAAAATTTCCGCTGTTAAAAGTGTGTGCCGGTGAAGCCTTACAATGCCCTACCCTTTTGTACAATGGCTACGGTGGCCATAGAATTGAGGGGATAGGCGATAAGCATGTCCCATGGATACACAACATTAAAAATACTGACATTGTTGCCGGTATAGATGACGAGGCCAATATGCGCATCATGCGTCTTTTCAACGAAAAAAGCGGCCATTCCTTCCTTAAAAATATTGCTGCGGTTGATGAGGAAATCATTCAAAAGTTGAGTTTATTAGGCATTTCATCCATCGCCAATTTGATGGGCTGTATTAAAATGGCAAAGTATTATGAAATGAACGGGCACGACACATTGTTTACAGTAGCAACTGATTCGATGGAGATGTACCAGTCCCGGATGACAGAAGAAAACGAAAGACTTGGCAAATATTCAGAACAAAATGCAGCCATCGACTATGAGGCGCATTTGCTCGGCATCAAAACCGACCATATGCTGGAACTCAACTATTACGACAAAAAGCGCATCCACAATCTTAAATATTTTACCTGGATCGAACAACAGGGTAAAACGGTTGAAGAACTCAACGCCCAATGGTTTGATGATAATTATTGGACACATGAATGGAAAAAATGCGAACTTTGGGACGAAAAGATCGAAGAATTTAATGAGAAAACCGGATTAATGAAAGAATATCAATAGTGGTTGTCTTTTAAAAGAAAGGAATAGTTATGTCTTTAGATTTCAAATACCAGTGTAGCGATTGCAATAAAGAGGTCCAGTCGGATGAAATAATTTACCTGTGCCCTGATTGCGAAAAGGAGAATAAACCAGGCATGCCACCTAAGGGCGTGATGAAGGTAATTTATGACTATGATATAATCAAAGAAGATTTCAGGGGAGGCGATATTTTCTTCGACCTGAAAAGTGAGAATTACCTCGACCTGCTCCCCATCAAAAGTATTGATAGCCTGCCGGGCCTGCGGATTGGAAATACACCCATGTATGAAGTTGATGAGTTTGAAGGCAAGCCGCTGAACTCTTATTTGTACCTGAAAGATGATTCCCGGAATCCAACATTCTCGTTAAAAGACAGGGCTTCGGCATTGGTTTCTGCTTTCGCAAACGAAAAAGGCCTTAAAAAAATAGTGACTGCATCCACCGGAAATTCAGGCTCATCACTCGCTGGCATATGTGCTGCGCAGGGTCAGGAATCGATCATCCTTGTTCCCGAATCAGCCCCAAAAGCAAAGTTGATGCAAGTGATGATGTACGGGGCAAGCATAGTTCCGGTAGCCGGCAACTACGATGATGCCTTCGATTTAAGCCTTCAACTAACCAAAGAAACCGGCATTTTTAACCGCAACACAGGTTTCAATCCCCTGACGATTGAGGGCAAGAAAATTGTTGCTTTCGAAATATTCGACCAGATGGGTGGACGTGTTCCCGACCTGTTGTTTGTACCTACCGGTGATGGTGTGATCCTGTCAGGTATTTACAAAGGCTTCGAAGATTTTCTTAAACTTGGCATCATCAAAAAAATGCCAACCGTAGTTGCAGTGCAAGCCGAAGGCAGCAGTAACCTCATTAATAACCTTGAAAAGCCTGAAGAATTTAAAATGGTGAAAAGTAAAACCATTGCAGATTCTATTGCAGTCGATATCCCGCGCAACTTCTACATGGCCGTCAACTACCTGAAAAAATACAAAGGCATAGGCCTGTCAGTAAATGACAAGGAAATTATGGAGGCCTCCCAAAAACTGGCACAACAAACCGGCATCTTTTCTGAGCCCTCTTCAGCTGCAGCATTTGCCGGATTCATGAAAATGAAAAAACAAGGAAAAATTGAAGAAGCATCTTCCAATGTTGTATTGCTTACCGGATCAGGATTAAAGGACATACAAGCCGTTGAAAAAATAGTTAAAATGCCCAAGCCGGTAGAGGCTGACCTTAAAAAACTGAAGAAGTTTTTGGGTATCTAAATATTCTTGGATTTACAATTTTAAATACCGGCATCCTGCTTTTTGTCAAAACAAGCAAAGTAATAATTTGTCTCCTCGGTATGCTTACGAACTGCCCCTACCTTCTCTTATCGAAAAAAAGCAACGACTTAAC
>CAZBDF010000151.1:0-9723 GCA_964490385.1 uncultured Lentimicrobiaceae bacterium
AACCTCATTTTGATATAGAGCGGAAGGTTGTGAAAACGGCCTTCCGTTTTTTTTAAGCCTTATTTGTACTTGTCGTACAGCCCTTTATTTTCCAATATTAGTGGGACGATTTTGTCAAGCCGCTTCATTTTGGTTTCTTCCCTTTTGGCTTCAGAAATATATTCATCAACGGTTTTATGGGGTTTCATGCTGAAAGATTTTTTCAAAGATAGTTAAGCGAAACAAATACTCTTTGCAATTAGGAACGCGCCTTCTTTGTGGCCACAGATTGCACTGATTTCCACAGAAAAAGACCTAACAGGTTTTAAAAACCTGTTAGGTCTGATATCAAAAATTTTTCAGTTAAGGTTGAGTAAACGGTTCGCAAAGGTTTCACTTGCTGTAATAATTGATTTGCGGTCTTTGCGAAAATCTTAGCGACCTTTGCGTGAAACTTACTTTTGAGACTGCTTCAGATTTATTAAGATGATTGCAAAAACTATTTACTCTCTTCTTTCTTGCAGGTACTAATCCCAAAAGGCATATAGATCGGACAAACTTTAGTACGGCTTGTAATTAACAATACAATCGCAACAATCAGAAATACTATTCCAAGTGTCCCGCTAATAACTCCGGTATAATATAATACTGCTATTGCAACGGCAATTATAATTCTGATGAATCTGTCGGCGATTCCCATGTTCTCTTTCATGGTTGTTTAAGTTTAAAATTAGTAAATGTGCTTTGTGTTAAACATTCAAACCTCCTTTTGGTTCGAATGGATTACAGAAAATATCTGTTTGGGGCATTAAATTCACTGTCGGGCCATCTACCACACATCATTAGGGTAAACCAGCGTAAAGGCCCTGGAAATGTTAAATCCAAAATAAATATCGCCACTTGTCCACTTGCCGGTTGTTTCGGTAATAAATCCGCTTTCGATGATGGGATTTGAGTTCGTGAAGAACAACTGGAATACATGCCCACCGGTATCGATGTCTAGACTAATCGAAAAGGAATTGTCGTAATCCCGCGAAACAATTTGGTTTGGAAAAACGTAGAAGTATTCAGCGTTCAGCGATAACTTTTTCGATAATCTTACCCGACCACCAACACCTGTTGCGAAAATGTCGTTTTTATCCTCTATGGTGCGCACCAGGTTTTTATGTACAAGAGTTGGCGTAAGTTGAAAAGTTAAAGACGGACTGAACTTTCGTGCAATCAATAGCTGGTGCGTGTATGCCATGCGTGATGAAAAATAGTTTTCAAGTTCTTCATTTTCCCACTTCAGGGTGTTGATGGCGATACTACCAAAATAGGAAACCGAAAGCGGCATGTTGCGGGCTCCTTTACTTTGCCGCAGGATTTTGGCTTTCACAAATCCATCGTACGTTTTTCTATAGGAACTTCGGCCCAGGCCAACCGCCAGCCATTTATTAATACCATATTCCAGCCCCAGGCGGATGGTTGCCTGGTCGAGGCCAAAAAATTCGTAAATGCCGGTATTGACCCTCCCAAAGTGGTGCTGTATCAGGAATATCAGTTTTCCATGCTCCGGATTTTCTATAGACTGTCCGAGCACAATACGGGTTGTTTCAAAAAAGCTGCTCGTGTATTTGGTTTCTTCTTTTACTGAGGTTGTATCCTCCTGCGCCGAAATTGACACAGTGCTGCTCAATGCAAAACACAGTGATAAAAAGATGAGGTAAATATTGGGTTTCATATTGTTCATTTTTATTTCATGATTAATTGTTTGGAGCCCCGGCATAAATCCAGGTGTCGATTTTCGCGAGCTTGCAGTCGTTTAGTTTTTCGGCTCCCTGTGGCATGGGCGAATATCCGGATTGTTGGTTGATGGCGCCCCAAAACCTGTCGCCGTCCACAAGTGATTTCAAATCATCATAATTGTCGGTGATTATTCCCCCCGAAGCTGATGTGGTGCTGTGACACGAATTACAAGATGCAGCCATAATAGGAGCTACCGTTCCCGAATACGTGACATTGGTGGTGTCGCAGGTAGGTGGGTTGGGATAGAGTTCCTCCACATTATCGTAATAGCAGGAGTTTAAGCCCCATCCGGTGAGGATGATTAGAATTGCAAGAAAAACCCTGCTTCCATGTTTAGTTATTTGGTGTTCCATCGTCTATCCATTTTTGAGTTTGAGTGATTTTACAATCTGATAATTGCATGCCATTTTTGGGCATGGCCGAGTATCCGGCTTCGTGTTTTATAGTTCCCATCAACGACCCATTGTTTGCCAGGGCAACAAGGTCTTCGTGGTTTTCAATACTTATTCCCCCTGAAGGGTTTGCACCGTTATGGCAGCCAAAGCAATGGTTTTGCATGACAGGCCATATAGTTCCCGAAAAGGTAACATTGATGGTGTCACATTCCTCCTCATCGCAATAATTATTGAGCGCACCCTGTGCAATCCAGTCAAACACAGCTGCTTTTTGCTCAGCTGTGAGCGGACTTCGTGGTGGTGGTGGCATGATGTCATCAGGATCTTCTTCAATCATCACTTTGTAGAGTTTACTTTCGCGGGGATTGAATGGAACTACTTCGCCTGTGTTCATGATGTTGGTGTAATCTGTTAATATGATTCGTCCGGTGGCTGTTGCCCGATCGTGGCAACCAATGGTCCCGCAAGAAGATTGAAGAATGGGCAAAATTGTGTTTTCAAAATAAACGGTGTCCGGATCACAGGGAATACCGCCGGGAGGCGAAGAAAAAGTAGTGTCCCTGATCCATATCTCTAATTGCGAAATTTCACAATCCGGCAACATTATCCCGGAAGGTGGCATTTCAGAAAAACCAGGCTCATGCCTGATGGCTCCCATCAGAATGCCGTTTTCAGCAAGATAAGCAACAGTACTATAATCGGTAAAATCCAATCCTGCTTCCGGGCTTGGGCCACTGTGACAACTAAAGCAGAATTGCTCGAGTATTGAGGTTATAGTGCCGGGATAAGTTACAAACAATGTATCGCAGTCGGGTGGAGGTGGTTCAACAAAAGTGGTGTCTTCAATCCAGATTTCTATCTGTCGGATTTCGCAATCAGTAAGTTTCAGTCCACTTGGGGGCATTGCTTCAAATCCACTCTCCTGGCGAATGGTTCCAAGTAATAGCCCACTTTCTGCAATAGCAGCAACAGTATTGTAATCCGTAAAATCCAACCCTGCCTCCGGTGAAGCTCCACTATGGCAATCCAAACAATATTTTTCGAGGGTCTTGTAAACCCTCCCGGGATAGGTAACATTGATCGTGTCGCATTCCGTTGGGAGAGGTTCGGTAAATGTGGTGTCGCGTACCCAAATTTCAATTTTCGAAATGTCGCAATCCGACAGTTTAGGCGTTCCCTGCGGCATGGCCACATAGCCCGCTTCGTGGCGGATGCTCCCAAGTAAGCTTCCATTTTCGGCTAATGTGGCAACAGTATTGTAATCTGTAAAATCCAGCCCCGCTGAGGGTGTGTCGCCGCTATGGCAACTCAGGCAGTACTGATCTAACAGCGGGTAAACCGTGCCAGGATAAGTTGCAAATAAGGTGTCGCAATCGGTGTTACCTCCGGGATCGGGCATTTCCTCTGGGTCGTGTTTGCAGGCACCATTAAATATTAAAATAGCAGATGCCATAAGTGCCAGGGCGAAAAGTGTTTTTTTCGTCATCATTTTATTGTCGTTAGTGATTATTAAATCTTACGCAATTAATCGAAAAAAAAGTGAAAGTACATAAAATCACGCAGAATTGGTTTTAGATTGTGTGGGTGAATTCCGGCATAATAAGCTGGAAACCTAACAGGTTTTCAAAACCTGTTAGGTTTTATTCTGCACAAATTATCTTGCTGCAAGCGGATCAGCTGCAATAATGAGAAATACTTTGCGGGCTTAGCATGAAACTTTCTTTTGAGACTTCCAAATGAATCTTTGTAATCTGTGGCATAAAAAAATCTCCTGTAATCAATTCACAAGAAGTTAATTTTTGAAATGTGGTAAAATTTACTTTTTATTGAAAAGGCTAATTACCCAGAGCAGAAGGATTGCTCCAAGCACCGCGGGTATAATTCCACCAAACAACCATCCACAAGTACTACCATCAATTATATGAAGCCTTTCCTGCACATACTGTGAACGGCATTGATAAAATGATTTATTTTGAATGTCGTTTGGCTTGGGTTTCGCTCTATCAAAAAGAAATGAAACCTAGTGTTTTTAGTCGAAAATCAATTTTAGCACAGTTATTGATAAATCAACAGGAATCAAAAAAAACATCAACATGCGCACAATCAAAATCCTTGCACCGGCAATGCTTATCCTGGTACTTGCCCTCATCTTTACTTCGAATAAACTACCAACGGACATCGACTATGAAAAGAGCTGGAAAAAAGTGGATTCGCTGAACAACCTCCGGCAGCCACAGTCAGCGCTGGTATTGGTGGATGAGATTTATGCCGCAGCAAAATCAGAAAGCAACACTCCTCAACTGATAAAAGCGAACCTCTATCGCATTAAGCTGATGGCCGATTTTGAGGAAGACTATCTTGAAAAAGCCATTGTTCAGGTAAACCTGGAAATTAAAACATCATCGTCTCCTGAAAAGCAAATTCTACATTCCATCTTGGCAGAGCTTTATTGGCGCTACCATCAATCGAACCGATGGAAAATATTGAACCGGACCACCACTATTGGTTTTGAGCAGGAAGATATAAAAACCTGGGATGCAAAAAAATTACTTGGTGTTTCTGTTGAGAATTATCAATTGTCGTTGGCTGAACCTAAAGAATTGCAAGCCATCAATATTGAAAAATTCAAAGCCATCCTCATCGAAAAAGAGGATTCGGAGACTTTCAGGCCAACACTATACGATTTCATTGCCTGGCGTGCGCTCGACTTTTACAGGAATGACGAATCGGGACTTACACAAGCAGCAGGACGTTTTGAACTGAACAATGTCTCCTGGTTTATGTCGGCACGGCGTTTTGCCACGCTTGATGTGAAAAAACCAGAATTGATTTCCAATGATTATTATGCAATAAAAGTATTGCAGCAACTGCTTTCTTTTCACTTGAAAGATAACGATCCACAAGCACTGATTGATGCCGACCTGACCCGCCTGGATTTTGTGTATAACAAATCCATCCTGTCGGAAAAAGACAGCCTGTACCTGTCAGCGTTGAATAATATGCAACAACAGTTCAATAGTTCTCCATTCTCTACCAGCGTGAATTTTGAAATTGCGAAATTCCTTGTGGGGCAGGGAGCCAAATACAAGCCATTGGTTTCGGATGACAACAGATGGAATATTAAGAATGCTGTCGAATATTGCGATAAGGCTATCAAGTCTTTCCCCGGATCCACCGGTGCACAAAACTGCCAAAACCTGCTGACATCCATTAAAAAACCAAACATCGATATCACCATTGAAGGGCAGGTTTTACCAGGTGAAGCTTCATTGGCTTTACTTGAGCGAAGGAATGTTAAGCAGGCCTATTTTCGCGTAATAAAAATGGATTATGTGAAGTTTACAGAAGATACCTGGCAAAAAAATGCGAAGGAAATCTCACTGTTTTTAGCGAAAGAAAAACCTCTGCTGGAGTGGGATATTAATCTGCCCGATGAAGGGGACTTTCAGCAACATGCCGCCGAAATTAAAGTTCCTGCCTTGGATAATGGCTTTTATCTTTTACTGGTTTCAAACGGTGAAAATTTTAAAGGTGACGATATGGTCTTTGCCTGGTCGCAAATTTGGGTTACAGGCATCAGCTACCTGAGCCAGCGCAACGACAAATCCGGCAATGAGTTTTATGTACTCGACCGTGAAAAAGGGACTCCATTAGAGGGTGTATTGATAAATGCGTACACGCGAGATTATAATTATCAGGACCGTTCCTATTCGGTTAATTTATGGAACATCTTTACCAGCGACAAAAACGGTTACTTTAGAATCCCCAATCAGATAGCCAGGCAAAATTCCCAATCCATAAGATTGGAATTTATCAATGGCAATGACCGGCTGATAAGCGGCGACAGGATATTCATCGGCCACACTTCTGGCCAGGAACCAAGGCCCACAACAAGTACATTCTTTTTCACCGACCGTGCCATTTATCGTCCGGGACAAACGGTGTATTACAAGGCCATTGTCCTTGAAAAGACCGGTGATGAATACAAAATTTTACCGGACCATTCAACAAAAGTTGAATTTTACGATGTCAATTATCAGTTGGTGGGCAGCCAGGAATTGAGCACCAACGCGTACGGTTCGGTAAGCGGTTCTTTTATTGCGCCAACAGGCGGATTAAACGGAAGGATGACCATTAAAAATGAATCGGGCAGTTCCGGGATTTTGGTTGAAGAATACAAAAGGCCGACCTTTGAAGTACTCTTCGACCCAGTGAAGGAAAGTTACAAATTGAACGAAGAAGTTTCGGTAAGTGGCCAGGTGAAAGCCTATGCGGGTAACGTTGTTGATGGAGCGAAAATTAAATACCGGGTGGTCAGGAATGCTTTCTTTCCTTACAGATATTTCTATTATTTCTGGCCTTTTCCTGCTTCCGCAGAAATGGAAATCACAAATGGTGAAATGGTGAGCGGCGACGATGGCAGGTTTACGGTAACATTTAAAGCCATCCCCGACAATGGGATAAATAAGAAATTTAAACCTGCATTTCATTATACCATCTATGCTACGGTAAGCGATATAAGCGGTGAAACCCAATTGGGCGAAGAGATGGTGGCAGTGGGATACGAAGCCCTTTTCCTGGATACAAAAATCCCTGAATTACTTAACCAAAATAACAATTCTGAATTTGAACTTGAAGCAACAAACCTGAATGGTGAAAAGCAGGATTTACTTGTAAATATTGAAATCAGCAAACTGAAATCACCCGACCATCTGATGGTGGATCGCCAATGGAAAAACCCGGATGAGTTTCTGATTTCGAAAAGTGAATTCGAAAATGAATTTCCTAACCGTGTTTACGATGATGATGACAATCCACAAAAGTGGGAAAAAGAAGCTTCGGTTTTAAATCTACAAATCAATACTGAACAGGATTCAATACTTGCTATTGATGGGCTGGAAAATTGGGAACAGGGTAAATATGTGATTGAGCTGAAAGCTACCGACATCTATGGAAATGAAGTGAAAAACGAAAAGTATTTCACTGTTTTTAATCCAACAGCTAAAAAACCACCGTTGAACGTTTACAATTGGTTTGTACCGCTGAAAGCTAAAGGTGAGCCAGGCGAAGAGGCAACTTTCCTCATAGGAACTTCGGCACGGAATATTAATGCAGTTTATGAGATCCAGCATAAAGGTGAGATTGTCCACCGCGAATGGATAAAATTGGATAGGGAGCAAAAGCAAATTAGCGTCCCGATTAAAGAAGAATACCGTGGGAACTTTTCGGTGCAATGGGCTTTTGTTAAGGATAACCGGACATATAAAAACACCTCAATTATTAAAGTTCCTTATACAAATAAAAAGCTCGATCTTGCTTTTGAGACTTTCCGCAGCGACCTTGAGCCGGGAAGCAAAGAAAAATGGACTGTAACCATCCGTGATAAAAATGGTGATAAGTTGGCCGCCGAAATGCTGGCCTCGATGTACGATGTTTCGCTTGATGCTTTTGCTGACCATCGCTGGGATTTTGATTTACTGAGCTATTTCAATTCAATCCTCCCATGGGCTGCCGGCAACAATTTCAATTTAAGCCAGGGCAGGACATATTCTTTCAGTTCTGACAAACACACACCCTACCATTTCCAGGAATATGACCAACTCAATTGGTTTGGTTTTGGACGTTATGGAGGCATGAATATGAAAGGCGGACGTGAAGGAATGCGCTATTCTTTGGAGGGTAGTGCTGCGCCCCAACAGGCCAATGTGCAAATGGATGTCGTCGGGGTCATGGCTGAGGAGGAAGCTACTGATATGATAGCTGATGATGAGCTTGCTTCAGGCGAGGAAATTCAAGCCGAAGATGCAAAGAAAGAGAAATCTTTTCCTGAGATGCAGGTCAGACGCGATTTTAAGGAAACAGCTTTCTTTTATCCTGATTTACAAACCAACGAAAATGGTGATGTCCTTATCAGCTACACTTTGCCCGAATCATTCACACGCTGGAAATTCATGGGCCTGGCTTTCAGCAAAGATTTAAAAACAGGCACATTGGAACAGGAATTTACTGCTAGCAAAAAGCTGATGGTGATGCCCAATACTCCCCGTTTTTTCAGGCAGGGCGACACATTGTATTTCACTACCAAAGTTGTAAACCTTTCTGACGAAAAACTGGAAGGTTCTGCAAAATTTGAAGTTTTCAACACCATCGATATGAAACCGGTAAATGACGAACTTCAATTGCAGGATGAGGCAAAAGATTTCTCCATCGAAAAGGGCCAAAGCACCTCGGTAAGCTGGAAGATTGTTATTCCCGAAGACTTCAATATTTTAACTTATCAGGTGAAAGCTACTGCCGGGAATTATACTGATGGCGAGGAAAAAACTGTTCCGGTTTTGCCCAATAGAAAATTGGTCACCGAATCGCTGCCCCTGCCTATCAATGGCAATGAAACAAAAGATTTTGCTTTCGATAAGTTGCTGAAATCCGATGAAAGTTCAAGCTTGAAAAATTACCGCTTGACATTAGAGTTTGCTTCAAACCCGGCGTGGTATGCCGTGCAGGCCTTACCTGTAATTTCTGATGTAAAATACAAAAACACCATTTCTGTTTTCGGGAGCTTTTTTGCCAACAGCATCGCCTTTTACCTCGCCAATTCAGACCCAAAAATCAAGCGGGTATTTGAAAGTTGGAAAAACCAAAGCCCGGAGAGTTTGCTTTCAAACCTGGAAAAAAATCAAGAGCTGAAAAACCTCTTACTCGAACAAACACCCTGGGTGTTGCAGGCACAAAACGAATCGGAACGCAAACAACGCATCGCCCTTTTGTTCGATATCAACAATATGCAAAATCAGTTGGATGCTTCCATCCGAATGTTGCAAAAACTACAAACTCCAAATGGAGGCTTTTCGTGGTTCGATGGCATGCCCGATAGCAGGTATATTACCCAACGTATTGTTGAAGGTTTTGGCAAACTGGAGCACATGGGAATCCTCGATGTTATTGGTGACGACAGGGTTGTTAGGATGATGACGGCCGCAGTGCGCTATTTAGACAATCGCATCCTTGAGGATTATGAGTACATGAAAAAACACGCCAAAAATCTGGAGGATGACCATATTTCATCTACACAGATTCAATATTTGTATGCGAGGAGTTTCTTTAAATATATCATGATTAACCCACGTTGCGAAGTAGCATTTAATTATTATAAAATGCAGGCAGGGAAGTACTGGCAGCCCGAAAACCTATATCTACAGGGAATGATTGCCCTGGCATTGCACCGTCACAACGAAACCGAAGTTCCCGAGCTCATCATAAAATCGCTGAAGGAACGCTCGCTGAACAACGAGGAGATGGGCATGTACTGGCGGCAGGACAATGGCTATTATTGGTACCAGGCGCCGGTGGAAACCCAGGCCATGATGATTGAAGTTTTTGATGAAGTTGTCAATGACGACAAATCTGTCGAAAAGATGAAAATCTGGCTGCTGAAGCAAAAGCAAACCCAGGATTGGAAAACCAGCCGGGCCACGGTTGAAGCCGTTTATGCCTTGTTGGGAAGAGGAACAAACTTGCTGCAAAGCGATGAATTGGTAAGGATAAAAATTGGCGGAAAACA
>CAZBDF010000152.1:0-9709 GCA_964490385.1 uncultured Lentimicrobiaceae bacterium
CGAAAAACCAGAAATCTCTGATTTCATAGTTTTTCGAGCATCCTCGAAAAGTTACAAAAATTGTCAATTTTTTACTTTACGGGATCTTCAGTCGGCAGTTGGCAGTCTGCAGTCTTCAGTTCAATGTCAATAAGTTAAGCGTTTTATTTCCGATTGATGATTAAGGAATGCTGATTTTTGATTTTTTGTTAGGTGATAGTCAGGAACATCCTAAATCAAAAATCGTTAATCGACAATCATAAATTCACATTTTTATCTTAACTTATTGACAACTGGTCTTCAGTTGGCAATTCTAAGTACAATCCCTTTAATCTTTATGTACCTTACTTCCCCTATTAACTCAATAACCCTAGTTTTTTCATTGTCGCTGCTATCCGTTCGAAGTTTGTTATCATAAATTAATATCACATTATGAGAACAAAAATCATCAAGAACTCTAATTGTTTTTTCATAAACTTCGAACTGACTATTTTATCCTTATTTTTCACGATACTCTCAACAATCTCTAATGACCCTATTTCCTCTATAAACCCGTTACACCCTTTTTCCCTGCTCCCCACCTATACCTTTTTCGGCATCAACTCAATCACCTCATCCGCTATTTTATTTGCAGAATCGGGGATTGCCATTTGTTTAATATTTAATACTAATTGTTTCTTTTGCTCTTCATTTTTCGCAAGGCCAATCACAAGGCTTGCAAGTCTCTCGGGTGCTTCAGCATCCTTCAAATGTATGGCTGCACCCTTATCAGCCAATGCCAGGGCATTACTGGTTTGATGATCCTCGGCTGCTGATGGCAGTGGAATTAAAATTGAAGGTTTCCCAACTGCGCACAATTCCGAAATTGCAATTGCACCTGCCCTGGAAACCACAATATCAGCCACAGCATAAGCCAAATCCATCTTATTGATGAATTCCTGCACCCGTATCATTTTCTTATCATTGGCATTTAGTCTTTCCAGGATATCCCTTCGTGCAGTTGGTGCATAAGGTTTTCCGGTTTGCCAAATGAGTTGCAAACCGTTTTCAATATATAACTCCAGGCCCTTGTTAACGCTTTCGTTTATTGACCTTGCTCCCTGACTACCTCCAACAATCAGCACTATCGGTTTACTTTTACTGAGCTCAAAATAGTGAAGTGCCTGATCTCGTTTGCCGTCAATCTCTATTACATTTTTACGGATGGGATTCCCTGTTAGGACTAACTTATCCTTGGGGAAGAACTTTTCCATACCCTCGTAAGCAACACAAATCTTACTTGCTCTTTTAGCTAGAATTTTATTGGTGACGCCGGCATATGAATTCTGCTCCTGCAATACCAAAGGAATTTTCTTCCGTGTCGCCATTTGCCCGATGGGTCCGCTGGCATAACCCCCAACACCAATTACAACATCTGGTTTAAACTTTCTGATAATACTTCCTGCCTTGATTAAGCTTACAATCAATTTCAGTGGAAATAATAAATTCTTAAAAGTCAGTCTGCGCTGAAACCCACTAATCCATAAGCCTTTGATGGGATATCCAGCAAGAGGTACTTTTGCCATCTCCATCCTACCCTTAGCTCCAACAAATAGAATATCTACCTGAGGAAGTTTTTCCTTTAGGGCATCGGCAATGGCTATGGCCGGGAATATGTGTCCCCCGGTACCACCTCCGGAAATCAATATTTTATGCTCCTGCTGTGGCATATTGTACGTTTTCTTGTTTTACTTGTTGTTCATTTACTGTCCTGCTCACACTAAGAATCATTCCAATCCCAATGCTTGTAAACCAAAATGAGGTCCCACCCATCGAGATAAAGGGGAGGGTCTGCCCTGTAACGGGCAATAAATTCACTGCAACTCCCATGTTGATCAAAGCCTGGAATACCATGATA
The DNA here is from genome assembly GCA_964490385.1 of uncultured Lentimicrobiaceae bacterium. Taxonomy (GTDB): domain Bacteria; phylum Bacteroidota; class Bacteroidia; order Bacteroidales; family 4484-276; genus 4484-276. The sequence continues at coordinate 1,877 of CAZBDF010000152.1, forward strand.
AAACTGATGCCTATCACCAGATAACTCCCAAACCTCATGTTGCAACTTCTCGCTATTTTCATCGACCGGAACATCAATATCAAATACAATAAAATAACTACCGTACCCCCAACCAGGCCATATTCTTCGATGATAATGGCAAATACGAAATCAGAATAAGGATGCGGCAGGAAGTTCCGCTGAGTACTGTTTCCCGGCATTTTCCCCAATACGCCCCCGGTAGCAACCGCAATTTTCGATTGCTCAACCTGGTACACCTGGTCTTCGTCAGGATTGAAAAACTGGTCGAGCCTGTTGACCCATGTGGTACTTCTTGGGATTAATTCAGGATACGATTTTCCGACAAAATATAAAATACCAACACTGATTATCCCAATCCCAACCAGCGTTATTAAGTGTAAACTATTTGCCCTGCCAATAAACAATAAGATTAGGCTGGTAACGAAAAGTAACGCAGCCGTTGAGAAATTCCCCGGGAGGATCAATGCACAAATAATAATCACGGGGATGATAATGAAAAGGAATCCGGATTTCAGATCTTTAATACTTTCTTGCTTTTTTGCAAGAAAACGGGCGATATACATTATCAGCGCAAGCTTGGCCAGGTCGGATGTTTGAAAAGTAAGGCCGGTACCGGGTATCCAAAGCAGGCGGTTTGCACCATTGATTTCCGGGCCAAAAAACATGGTGATGATCAATAATGGTATGGAAAGGAACAATAAGAATTGTGCTAAACGTGAAAAATACTTGAAGTGCATGAGCGAAGTGATGTACATCAAGCCGAAGCCCAAAACAACAATAATAAATTGTTTGATAAGGTAATACTCGGTATTACCGCCTTGCTCACGATAGGCCAGCGATCCTGTGGAACTATAAACCACAAGCAGCGATAGCACCGAGAGTAGAACGGCAACAATCCAAATTACTTTATCCCCTTTTATTTTATCGAATATCATGCTTGTTTTGTTATCAATTCAATTTGTTAATATTTTCCAGGGTTTCCATCCCCTCCTTCGTCGGGGCTTTAATCCCTTCCCTTGCCTTCTTAACTCAGACAAACACGCCGTTACAGACGTAAAACCTCCTGCGTCAGACTCTATCAGATACTATTCTCTAATTCATTTTTCTTGCCTCCAAAACTCCATCACTCCAATACTCCATCACTCCATTCCCCCAATCTCTATAGGTTTAAAACCGCTGTCCTGAATTGGTTTCCGCGATCCTCATAATTTTTAAACAAATCGAAACTGGCGCAAGCCGGAGAGAGTAAAACAGCATCACCCTTTTGCCCTAATTTATAGGAATATTTTACTGCTTCGTCAGCACTACGGGTTTCGATGATCGCCCCAACATGATCGGCAAAAACTTCCTTGATCCTGGCGTTATCTGAACCCAAACAAATAATGGCTTTAACTTTTTCCTGAACAAGTGGCAACAAGGCTTCATAATCATTGCCTTTGTCCTGTCCACCTGCAATCCATATCACAGGCTTCCTGGAATTTTCAAGGGCATACCATGCTGAGTTGATGTTGGTTGCTTTGGAATCGTTGATGAAGTCGATGCCACGAATAGTGGCAACGTACTCAAGGCGATGTTTCACTCCCTGAAACCCTGCAAGGCTTTGCTGTACGCTTTCCTTGTGGATATCCAGCAGGCGTGCCGCAATTGCTGCTGCCATCGAATTATACACGTTATGTTTACCAACCATTGCCATGTCCTGTAAAGTCATTACCATTTTTTCAGCTTTTATATTGATGTTTAACTGACTATTCAAAAATTCATTTTTATCTTCCACCAGCCATGCGGCTAGTGTATTATCTGTTCGTTTGATAGAAAAAGGGTAAAGTGCCTGCGGTGTATCCTGCTGTTTAAGCATCTCAACAATCACCGGATCGTCATCGCAATAAATAAATGCATCCCGGGTCGATTGATTTCTTAAGATCCTGAACTTTGATGCAGCATACTTATCGAAATCGTAGTTGTACCTATCGAGGTGATCGGGAGTGATATTCATCAAAACAGCAATGTCGGCTTTGAAATCGAACATCCCATCCAACTGAAAACTACTGATCTCAAGGATGAAATAATCAAAATCATTTTCGGCAACTTGCATGGCAAAACTCTGACCTACATTTCCACCCAGCCCAACATTGAGTCCCGCATCCTTCAACATCTTGTAGCAGAGCAAAGTTGTTGTTGTCTTGCCGTTGCTGCCGGAGATACAAATTGTTTTGGCATCAGTAAAGCGTCCTGCAAATTCAATCTCCGAAATCACTGGAATTCCCTTGGCATGAGCCTTTTCAACAATTGGCACCCAATCTGGTATGCCCGGGCTTTTGATGATTTCATCAGCATCGAGGATTAAATCCTCACTGTGCATTCCTTCTTCATATTTTATATCAAACTGTGAAAGAACTTTTTTATACTTATCATTGACCTTTCCCCTGTCGGAAAGAAAAATTTCAACCCCATTTTTCTGCGCTAGAACTGCCGCTCCTACCCCACTTTCTCCTGCACCAAGTATGGCAATCTTTTTGGCCACTGCTCACTCTCCTTTATCTTATTTTTAATGTTATTACCGTAACAACTGCCAGCATGATCCCAACAATAAAAAACCTCAATACAATTTTTGGCTCCTTGTATCCAATCAAATGATAATGGTGATGCAGCGGGCTCATCTTGAAAATACGTCTGCCCTCGCCATACTTTTTGCGGGTATATTTAAAATAACTCACCTGCATCATTACCGAAAGGTTTTCGGCCAGGAATATTCCGCACAACACGGGGATTAGTAATTCCTTGCGCAACATGATTGCAAAAACTGCGATAATACCCCCAAGCGCCAACGAGCCGGTGTCGCCCATAAAAACCTGGGCAGGAAAGGCATTGTACCATAAAAAGCCAATACAGGCACCTACAAAAGCACTGATAAATATTACGAGCTCACCAGTATCGGGGATGTACATTATGTTGAGGTAATTGGCAAAAAAGATGTTACCGGACACGTAAGCAAAAATGGCAAGTGTAACTCCAATGATGGCTGAAGTTCCGGTAGCAAGGCCATCCATACCATCCGTAAGATTGGCACCGTTTGAAACTGCGGTGATAATCAGGATGACGATGGGTATAAAAATTAAAAAAGTCCATTTTTGGTAACCATCACCCAACCAACGGAGAAATATTGAATAGTCGAATTCATTGTCCTTAACGAATGGAATTGTTGTTTTTGTAGATTTAACAGCGTCAGGGGAAAATAAATGTGACACTTCGCCCAAGTCCTCCTCTTCAATCGTTTCACTCGAAGTGATTATCTGGCTGTCAGTAGCTTTCTCGCGGATTACAATATCATCGCTGCAATACATGGTTAAACCAACAAACACACCCAAACCAACCTGGCCAAGAATTTTAAACTTTCCTGCAAGCCCCTTTTTATCTTTTCTAAAAACTTTGATGTAGTCGTCGATAAATCCGATGAGCCCCAACCAAACTGTGGAAATAAGAATAATGATGATATAAATATTATCGAGCTTAGCAAAGAGAAGCGTGGGTATTAGAATGGCACCAAGAATGATAAGGCCACCCATTGTAGGTGTACCCTGCTTTTCCATTTGCCCTTCGAGGCCCAGGTCGCGAACAGTTTCACCAACTTGCTTTTTGCGCAGGAAGTTGATCAGTCGCTTACCAAAAAGCAAGGAAATAATCAAGGATGTGATAACCGCCAAACCGGCACGGAAGGAAATGTATTGAAACATCCCTGCTCCCGGAAAATCCATCGATTGATCTAAATATTCAAATAGGTAATACAACATTTTTAGTTAATGCTTGAATGAGACAATGCTAAAATGAGGCAATGATAAAATGATTAAAAAGTTAAGGCTCATTTTTATGTTTCTATATTTGTTTATTTAACTTTATTAGTTTTTGTCTTTATGACACAGTTTGCTTCGTTGCTTCGCTCCTCGCAAAGTCTTTCAATATAATGGACTATTGCGATCCGCCAGCAGGGGGAGAAGCAACCTGTCTCCAACACTCCATTCCTCCACCACTCCATCACTCCACTACTCCATCACTCCATCATTCAAATACTCGCTCAAAACTTCCCGGTCATCAAAATGATTTTTCACACCATTAATTTCCTGATAAGTCTCGTGCCCTTTCCCGGCAACAAGAATGATATCGCCGGACATGGAAATCATAAACGCAGTTTTTATGGCTTCCCGCCTGTCGGTGATAGAAACTGCTTTTCTTTTTTGTACAGGATCCAGCCCCGATTTCATATCATCAATAATCGCTTGCGGGCCTTCAGTCCTGGGATTATCGGAAGTGAGGATCACATGATCGCTCATATTACAGGCCAAACGGGCCATTAGCGGTCTTTTTTCCTTGTCCCTGTCGCCACCTGCGCCAATTACTGTACAAAGCTTTTCGTTTCCTGTCCGAAGTGCCTGAATGGTTTCGAGCACATTTTTCAATGCATCCGGTGTATGGGCGTAATCAACAATTGCAGTAATCCCGGCGTGGTTTGGGACCAATTGAAACCTTCCCTCAGCAGGACTCAGGGAACTCAGGGCTTTAAGCACTTCGTCCTGTTCCTGTCCGTCGAGAATTGCCACGGCATAAGTTGCAAGTAAATTGTAAGCATTAAATCCGCCCACCATGCGGCTCCAAATATCTTTGTTGTCTATCCGTAACTCAAGGCCATCCATCCGGCTTTCAATCACACGTCCTTTAAAATCGGACATCCCCTTAATGCTGTAAGCCATTTTTTTTGCAGCTGTATTCTGTAACATTACTTTTCCATTACGGTCGTCGTAGTTGGCCAATGCAAAAGCAGTGTTTGGCAAGGCATCGAAAAAGGCCTTTTTAGCTTTGATATAATTATCAAAACTTAAGTGATAATCGAGGTGATCGTGGGTGATGTTTGTGAAAACACCGCCAAAAAACTCCATCCCGGCAATTCTTTCCTGGTGGATGGCATGAGAACTTACTTCCATAAAACAGTACTCACAACCAGCGTCAATCATCGCTTTCAGGTTGCTATTGATCTGTATTGCGTCAGCAGTGGTATGTGTGGATGTAAATTTGTGGCTGCCGATGCGGTTGTCGATGGTGGAAAGCATCCCGCATTTATAACCCAAAACCGTAAACAATTGATAGAGTAGAAAAACTATGCTCGTTTTACCATTGGTCCCGGTTACACCCACCACTTTCATTTTCTCAGAAGGGTAGCCGAACCAAGCTGAAGCTAACAGGCCCAATGCTTTTGCCGAATCGGCAACAACAACAAACGTAGCCAATTTGGCGATTTCATCCGGAACATTTTCGCAAACGATTGCCACGGCACCTTTTTGGATGGCAGTGGCCATGTATTGATGCCCGTCAACATGCACACCTTTTACAGCCATAAAAAGGTCACCTTCTTCAACTTTTCTAGAATCAAAGCAAACATTGTTGATCCCAATATCTGTTGACCCGATAAGCTTTTCGGTTTTAACTCTTGCTAATATGTCGGTTAATTGTATCGACATCTGTTATATCAAATTTCCAGTGTTAAATTAATTTCATCTCCTCTTCTCAATGGAGTACCTGCACTTAAGGATTGGCTTTTTACTTTTCCCTTTCCGGAAATCCTGGTTTTAAGGCCGAGGTTTTCAAGAATAAAAATTGCATCAGACACACCCATACCCCGCACATCAGGAATTTTCTTGTTTGCCACAAAATCATCAAAAGATTGTGTTTCTCCTCCCATGTCATTTGTACCCATCGCTATACCAAATTCTTCAAACCATTTATCCTGCGATTGAGGATCACTACTTTCTGCATAAAAAACCTCCGCGGTTAGATTGTCTTCTTCGGGATGAATATCCAATTGAGTAGCATAAACAACATCGGCAATTTCCTTAAAAACCGGTGCTGCAACAGTAGTTGCGTAATAACTACCTCCATTTGGTTTATGGATGAGTACCATGCACGAATACTTGGGCTCATCGGCCGGGAAGTAGCCTGCAAAGGAGGCATTGTATTTTTTGATGTACTTTCCGTTTTCGGCAATTTGGGCCGTCCCTGTTTTGCCGGCAATTTTGTAAACTGCATTGCTAATATTTCGTGCAGTTCCATTTTCAACTACACCTTCAAGATATTCTTGTGCAATAGTCAGTGTGTTTTCTGAGCAAATTTTCTTCGACAAAACCTCAGTATCGAACTCCTGAACTGTAACACCTGCCTCGCGGATTTCTTTTACAAAAATTGGTTTAACCAGCACACCATCGTTTGCAACTGCATTGTAAAAAGCCAGTAAGTGAAGCGGTGTAACGGTAAGTTCGTATCCAATCGAAATCCAGGGCAGTGAAACTTTTGACCAGGTGCGGCTATCCGGAGTGTTGATATTTGCCTGACGGCCACCTTGAATTTCCACATCCAAATTATCGGAATAAAATATTTTATTCAGGGTATTGATAAAACTCCAGGGGTCAACCTGGGCATTGTCGTTAATTATCTTTGAAACGCCAACATTCGATGAATAAACAAAGGCTTCGTAAGGGGTTAACCAACCATCAGGGTCAATCAGGTGCGAATCTTTCATGGTACGGTTATGATACACGCACCAACCATCGCCAATTTCGACGGAGTCAGTATCCGCAATCCAACCATTTTCGAGTGCAACCATCATCGAAGGCAGCTTGAAAGTAGAGCCCGGCTCAATCAACTCACCAACAGCTATGTTATAACTTTCTTTGTACTTGCCATCTTTTTTATCAAGCTGGAGATTGGCAATTGCTTTGATCTCTCCGGTTTTTACTTCCATCAAAATTGCAGTGCCTTTTTCGGCCTGGTGCTTTTCGATGTGCCGCATAAGGGCACTTTCGGTAACATCCTGCAAGTAAGGATCGATTGTAGTGATGACATCCCTTCCATTATCAGAGTCAACATTATTGTCGCTCGACACAGGTTTCCATGCGCCATTGGCCATGCGACGGTGAAGCTGGCGTCCCCTGTTGCCTTCAAGTGTGTTGTTATAGTTTCCTTCGAGCCCAACAAACAGGTTCTCTTGTGGTTTTGCATAGCCAATAGTCCGTCTGGCCAACAATCCATAAGGATAAGCCCGGCGGGTTTTCCTAAGAGCGATCAATCCTCCTTTATATTTTCCTCTGTTGAAAATGGGATAAGTTTTCAGGTCTCTCAGATCATCGAAGCTTACATTTTTTTTGATAAGGAGGTAGCGATTACCTGCTGTCCTTGCCTTGATGAGCATCTGCTTGTATTCCCATTGCGTTTTATTACCAAACTTTTTTGACAAACTTCTGGCAAGCCAGGTAGCACTATCGTTAAATAACTTATCGCTGATTAAATTGGATGCCACATCCATCCTGATCTCAAAAATTGGAATTGAAGTTGCGAGCAAACTTCCATCGGATGCGTAGATATTTCCCCGGACGGCATCAGTATTAAAGAATCGGTATTCCTGTTCGATAGCTTGTTCTTTTAACTCCTCACCTTCAAACACCTGAATAACTGCCACCTTAATAATTACTGCCAATGCAAAAATACCAAGGAAGGTAAACACGGCATATACACGAAACATCACATTTGCGCCCGGTCCTTTTTCTTGTTTTGGTTTTTTGATTGCTGGCTTTTTCATTTTGTTGACTCCTGGGTTTTCAGGAAGATTTTATTAGGGGGTTCAACAATGGGTTTGATGCCGTAGCTTTCAAGTCTTTCTGCCAATACCGACGGGCGAGATTGTTCCACCAGACGAGCCCTCATCTGTACATAGTCAAACTTTAGCTCCTTGATATTGCGGTTTGTTTTTGCAATTTCACGAATCTTTTTCTC
>CAZBDF010000153.1:0-9639 GCA_964490385.1 uncultured Lentimicrobiaceae bacterium
AAAGAATAGGCTAAAAATAGTTAAAAAATTGACTCTAATAATCATATTCCATTAAACAGGTGTACGACAAATATCACATCAATATCATCAAAGGATTTTATTTTTCATCAAATTGAACGAATTGAACGAATTTCACCTGCCAAAGGCAGGTGTTAATTCGATTAATCAGTGTAATTCGATGATAATTATTTTGACATGTGGAAATTTGTCGTGCACCCCAATAAACAGCCCAGACTGATTTGTAATCTATTGTGGTCTTTCATGTTTTTGCGGCAATTAAATTTAGTCACTCCTTTCAACCCTTTGCAAAACAACTGCATCAAAAGTTTCTTTGTCTTTCTTTTCAGCTACTTGAAACTCCCCTTCATAATATGGATTTTCAGGTTCGTGCTTCATTTCACACACGTAAGGATGAAAAAAGTTTTCATAACCACTTTCGTAACCACTTACAAGCACAGGTAGGTTTCAGGCAAGGTTTTGAGTACCTCTATTAATTTCCCGACAGTAAAATAGAACTTCTCTTCTTTAATATTCATGAATTATCCTTTTAGTTTTACTATTCATTTATTGATCTACTGTTAAATTAAACAGATTCTTCGCTACGCTCAGAATGACAATGTTTGATATGAATTGGTGAGGTGATGGCATGGCTGGCGGCTCCGCCGCCAGCCATGCCATCACAAGAACCACAATTACATGTCATTCTGAGCGAAACGTAAATCTATCGACAGAATAATACGATTCTCCGGGATACATTATTATTTGTTTTCCAAATACGGCATCGTAATCACTACCCTCGTTCCCGCTGCCTGTCCTGCATCACCTTTTAAATCGATAACATTCAGTTTGAATTTTCGTTTAAATTTCCTACCCATCACCTCAAGGCGTTCGCGGGTTATCAAAGTTGCCATCGACTGGCTGTGTTTTGCTTTTTTATGTTGGGCAGCAAATTCCCGGCCCACACCATTATCTTCAATGGTAAATTCAATATCATTTTCGATTTGGCGAAAACTGACTATGATATTCCCAGAGTCTTCCTTAAGCCGCAAACCATGTTCAACTGCATTTTCGATAAATGGTTGCGACAGCATGGGTGGAATTCTGAGGGCTTCAATATCAATATTTTCATCCTTTTCAATGCTAAAACTAAATTTACTTTCGAACCTCAGCTGTTGTAATTGAAGATATATTTCCAACATTTTCAATTCCTTTTCGAGCAGCACAAATTCAACCCTCGAATTTTCAAGTGTCATCCTTACCAGCTCCGCAAATTTCGAAAGGTAATCCCCGGCAGTTATGGGGTCCTTTTGGTAAATAAAACTTTGGATGGCAATAAGCGAATTAAATATAAAATGCGGGTTCATCTGCGAGCGAAGAAGGCGGTTTTCCAACTCCAACGCTTTATGCCGGGCTTTCAGGCGGGTATTTATTAGTAAATAATATCCGATCACAATAGACAATAAAAAAACAATGGCAATCGCCAGTATCATGCGCGAACGTCGACTGATCATCAACTCCTGCACCTTGTTTTGCTCGGTTAGTAGCGCAATGTCCTGTTCTTTTTTTTCGCTTTGGTATTTCACATCCATTTCGGTGATTGCCCGGTATTGCCCGTCGATGAACAAGCTGTCTTTCATTTCGGAATAAAGCCTGAAATACTCCAAAGTTTTGGCCGTGTTTTTTTTCTTATCCCACACCTCGTACAGCTTCTGGTAAGCATTCATTTTTACGCGTGGGGATTTGGCAATTATCGCCACTTCGAGGCTTTGTCCTGCAAAATCGAGTGCACGGGCAAAATCATTTTTCATCAAATATGCCTGTCCTTTTGCGCCAAGCAATTCAGCAATATTGATATTGTCGTTTTCCTTGCGTGAAAGCTCAAGGGCTTTGTTTAAATATTCCAATGCTTTATCGGGGTTATTATCTTTAAGGTAGGAAATGCCCATCGATTTATACACATCATCGAGCATATGAAAGTAACCCAGCGTATCGAATAGCAATACAGCATTAGAAAAATATTCCCTTGCCAATGCTGGTTTTTCATTCTCTAAATATACATTTCCAATCGCTACCAAAGTATTCGATTTACGCAGCCTGTCGCCGGTTTTTTCTGAAAGGTCTAATGCAATTAGAAGGTTTTCAAGGGCCTTGTCATAATTCTTTTGTTCAAAATACATGTCTGCAATACTCATGTAGCAGGCCGTAACCCTGCGGTGTTGTTCAAGTTTTTCAAAAGTCTTTAGTGCTTTCAAGTAATAATCCTGCGCGATGATGAGGAAGCCCTTTGCCTTGTAAATGTTCCCGATGTTTATATTGCAAATCGCCACCCAGTCTTCTTCATCAATTGTCAAAGCAATTGCAATGGCCTTTTGTTGGTACTCCAAGGCCAAATCAAACTTTCCCTGGTTTTTATAAACGATTCCAATTTCGCCCCAGCATTCCGAAAGGTGCGGTTCATCGTTTAACCCCGTGGCAACATCAGCAGCCCTGAAATAATAATCCAGTGCTTGGTCGTACCCGCTCCGGAAGAAGTATTCAATGCCAAATTCAATCAGGGCGCGTAGCTCTAAATTTTTAAAAGATCTATAAGTAGGAACGTTGTTAGAATTGACATTTTCGGGGAATTTGGCAAGATTGCTTTCTATCAGTTGAAGGGCCTTTGAATAATAATAAATCAGTGAATCGGATGGGCCATCAATATATAAATCACCCAAAGCAAAAAGTGTTTTTATACGTGAGGTATCATTGGAAGCAAGGCGCAGTGCAACCTGCAAGCTGTCGTTGTTTGCTTGGGATTGCAAACTTGTAAAGCCAAAAAGTTGAAGAAAGAAACATAGTACTGATATGGTAAATATTGTATTCTTTTTTTTCATTGTCAAATTTATTTTCATAATAGAAGACGTAAAGTTAAACCATTTCACATTATAACTGCATTGCTATATTGCCGAGGTTTATGTTATCCAAACATTTACAATTATCCTGTTTATTTGACCTATGTTTGTAGCTTCAAATCTAATCTACTAAATCTTTTTTTATGATCATATCAGAAGAGACAGCAATTAAATCGATTGTTGTACACAAAGTCGGGAGTAAATCAAATGATGACGGCATCCGCTTTTCAAAATCGGCGCTCAGCACAAACGAGCAAATCAATAAATTACTGATCAGCTATTTTTTCACCCCTTTTAAGTCGGAGGAATATTTTCAGTTATTCCATGGTTCCGATATTAACCTTAACGAGGTTTTTAACTATGCTTCCGAAGTTTTTGATAACCCGGATGCTTTGTATGATCAATCGATAAACTTTGCAAAACACCTTTACGAAAATTCATTGCATCCAAAAATCAAAGCCGGCGAATTGTACCTTGCCTATTTTGAGGATTGCATTGTGGATGGCGAGCAAGTGGATGCCCTTGGGATTTTTAAATCTGAATCCAAAGAAACCTACCTGCGCGTGATGCCAACGGCGGATAATTACGAAATCGATTCGGAGGCAGGCATCAACATCAACAAACTTGATAAGGGCTGTCTTATTTTTAATACCGAAAAGGAAGATGGTTACCTGCTTGCTGTGGTGGACAACTTGAGCAAAGGTTCCGAAGCGCAATATTGGTTCGATCATTTTTTGCATGTTCGGCAGCGCCAGGACGAATATTTTCAAACACAAAATGCCATTAAGCTTTGCAAGGATTTTGTGACGGAAAAGATGCCCGAAGAATTTGAAGTGGAAAAAGCCGATCAAGTAGAACTATTAAATAAATCAGCACAATTTTTCAAAGAGAACGAGAATTTCAATTTCCAGGAATTTTCGGATGCAGTGATACAGGAACCACAAATTATCGAAAGCTTCAAAAACCACCGGGCTTCCTTCGAAAACGAAAATCAAATTAAATTTGATGATGCATTTGAAGTTTCAGCCCCAGCTGTGAAAAAGACAGCAAGGGCCTTTAAAAGTGTGATCAAACTCGATAAAAACTTCCATGTTTATATTCATGGCAACCGCGACTTGATCAATAAAGGCCACGATGATGAAACCGGCATGGATTACTATCAGTTGTTTTTTGAAGAGGAGAATTAAGGAGGAAAGGTATAAGGTGTATGGGGAAATAGGGTGTATAGGGTTTGATAGGGAAGAGGGTATTGGGTATATGGTATAGATGATGACGATTAATAAACTTTGCCAGATGAGCAATGTCAACCGGTTAAAAATTTGATTTAAGATTGATGTTTTACAATTGTGATGCCGCTTGTAATATAGAAAGTTCGTGGGATTCATCAGTTGGGGCCATTGCATCCAAAATGTACTGGAAGGTGGGGTAGATGACCGGTGGATGCTCCTGGAACTGGAGTAAGTTTCTCCTGTCAAAGTTTATTTGTACATTTGACATCACGAAAATTAAACGCAAGGTATTATCAACCGTTATCAAAAAAAGCAAGCACAATGAAAAAGTCCACGCTAACCTTCCTGACCTTAATCTTATCACTTACCTATATTTACACGACTGCTCAAACCGATTGCAAAGTACTAAAAGCCGAAATTGCAGAAAACTACACCGGAAAATGCAAAAAAGGCTTTGCACACGGGAAGGGGATAGCAAGCGGCACTGACGACTATGAAGGTGCTTTCAGGAAAGGTTTGCCCGATGGGCACGGCACTTATGTTTGGGCTACAGGCGAAACTTACATTGGCGATTGGAAGGAAGGTGAAAGAAATGGTGAAGGTATTTTTACCTTTTCGATGGATGGCGAAGAGGTGGTTTTAGATGGCATTTGGGCAGGGGATGAATATGTTGGAAAAAAGCCACCAAGCCCACGGGTAGTGTATTCATCCAACGTTGAAAGGTATTCCATCAGGCATGCCGGGGGTATTAAAGACCGGGTGCTGATTGATCTCTACCAAAATGGATCAAGGAATACCAGCGTCGAAAACTATTTACTTGCAACTTCAAGCGGATACGAAACCTCATTGGGCCAATCGCGAGGGTATGAAGCCATCGATTTTCCTGTGATCATAAAAGTGAGCTATACCACCTACAACAAACTGAAAACCTATAAATACAACGCTGTATTTGAATTTGAAATTTCCGAACCCGGTGATTGGCGGGTGGAACTTCATAATTAGGATTATCTCCTGAACTATTTACTTTGCTACTTGTTCATTGATGTATCAATGAGAAAAGCCAGCATTATCCAAAAACTTAAAACCCGCTGGGGGATTCATTCCACCTGGCAGGTTGTCATCATTTTAATTGTATTTGCCTGCACAGGGTTTTCGGTGCTTTATGTTGAAAGGTTCATTTATGACTTATTGCATATTCCAAGTAGCAATGGCTGGTTCATTAGAGTTTCCCTTTTCATCTTGATCACATTACCAATCTACAACGTTTTGCTTCTTTTCTATGGATTTATTTTCGGGCAATTCCGCTTTTTCTGGAATTTTGAGAAACGGTTTTTTGGGAGGATATTTGCTTTCCTTAAGAAATCATAGGCTACCTTTCAGTGGAAGTGAAAAACAATTGCTTTTGCATCTGACTTTTTCATAAACGAAAATTCGTATTTTTGTTGGATAAATATTAGATAAGAATGAAAACAATCACACTTAACAATGCCCTTCTGAATTTACCTACCATTATTTCATCTGTAATTAATAACCAGGAAGAAACGGTTATTTCAACGGATGATGGGGCTGTAATCATGATTGATCAGGAAAACTGGAATGGCATCATTGAAACACTCCGATTGTTAAAGGATAAAAAGTCATTGCAAGCTTTATTAAAAGGACACAAAAACAGGGATGAGAATAAAGAAAATGGCAAACCAATAGAATTAGTGTTCGATGACATATAAGATATCAATCCTTAAGAATGCAGAAGACGACCTGGCTTGGTTTAGGAAAAATGACAGAAACAGCGATCTCAAATGTTTTGATCTTATCCGCAATGTTTCAGTTAGTCCACATGAAGGCATTGGCAAACCTGAAAGATTAAAGTATTTCGAAAAGGAGGTTTATAGCAGGCGGGTAAACCATTTTGACCGCATCATTTACACCATCTATGAAAACCTAAATGAAATTGATATTTCCTCCTGCCGCGGTCATTATGATTAAACCTTGACATTCAATTTTAATAACTCCTCAATTTCAATTTCCCTTCCTTCAATCCTTCTGATGATCCTGTTAACGTAAGTGGCGTATTGAAATATTTTATTTTCAACAAAACCGTCGCAATCCCCGCCTCGGCTTTTACAGGATTTTCACCAATCAATTCACCACCTCCCTCAACCGTAAATTGAACCAGGTTTTCAGCATCTGTGATGCATGTACTATTTTCGTCGCAAACGCGGGCATACACAAAGATTACATCCAGGGATTCATTACTGATGGGGATTCCCGATAGATCGGCCCCCAAAATAATTTGGCTGGCTTTGCCGGGAGTTGAAACTTCGTGAACAGCCACTTCTTTTCCATTGATATATCCCTTGGCGGATAAAGTACCCGGCTCAAATTTATCGAGGTTAAATACAAAGGGTGGATAAGTGAGATGTGAGGAAAATTCGTCCCTTTCAACCTTTTTCTTTTCAACTGATTTACCATTGAGCAAAAGTTCTACTTCTTCGCAATTGCTGAAAACGTGCACATCTGTTGGGGAGGTTTCTGTCCAATAATTGGCAATGTAAACCATCGGCTCTGATTGAAGCGGGGCTTTCAATTCCTCCTCCGGTGGCCGCTGACTCTGGTAAAAATAATAAGCAAACTTTGGGATCCTAAAAATGTCACTTATCCCTGAAGCTTCCAAGTCATCGGCGTAACCACGGTTGTAATCAAACATCAGCCAATTGGCATCGCCAATGGTTAATTTGCCTTTTTGGTTTGAGTTGGCCGCTTCCTGAAAATTCAGGGTCTGTTGCAACAAAGCTTTTTCGCCGGCCCCTCTCAACTGACGGCTGGTCCGTTCATCTTCTTTTAAATCTGCAAATGCTTTTTGGTTGAAACCTGCATTCTGGGCATAATATTCCCAGTCGCCATACTCTGCTATAAAAATATTTCTGTTGTCATCTTTGTAGCCACTCCAATATTTAGGTGGTTTCGCGTGCTGCCTTGCCGGGATAAACAAATCATAGCTTTCATGGTCCATCCATCCGGCGCTGTAGGCATCCTCAAAAGGAAGTTCTTCATCGAGGATTTGATTGGCTTGCAGCATAAAATCTTCCGTCATGGCCGATTCATTCAGCGACAATTCCCAGAAAACCACACAGGGATGGTTTCTGTCGCGACGGATTAACTCGCGGCAATCCTGCAAAGCATTTTCAGTAAAAGTTGAATCACCCACAAACTGCCAGCCGGGGATGCAGTTCATCATCATCAGACCCAGTTCATCGCAGGCATCCATAAATGCATCGGCATGGGGATAGTGCGAAAGACGAACAAAATCAAAGCCGGCGTTCTTTATTTTAACAGCATCCCGCCATTGCGCCTCATCCGAAAGGGCATAACCAATGTATGGATATTCCTGGTGACGATTGGTTCCCCGGATATAAGTTTTTTCTCCATTCAAATAAAATCCATCAGCCTTCAGTTCAATTTTTCGTATCCCGACTTTTTCGGTGATTTCATCCACTACTTTGCCATCAGCCAGTAGTTGGATTTCGAGGGTATATAAATTAGGATTTTGTGGCGACCAAAGGTCAGATAGCGGGATGGAAATTTCAGTTGTTATTTCTGTTGCTTCGTCTATCTGAAGATTGAACTCCTGAGAACTGAATTCGAAATGCTTCCCTTCTGGAGAGTTTAGTTTGGCTATGTATGAGATAGTCGCTTCTGCAGAACTTTCATTCTTTGCCTGAACCCGGATTGTTCCGGCAGCCTGGCTTTCATCAATCTCATTAAAATGGATCAATAGGCCGCCATCTTTCGAGTCGATGGCATCAGGAATGTAAATATCGCTGGTTATTACCAGATAAACATTCCTGTAAATGCCGCCGTAATAATTAAAGTCGAGGGCTTCCAGAGGTTTGCCCGGAGGGATTTGAGGATTGTCTTCGTTGTTCACCAACACTTTTACAAGGTTTTTACTATTGGGTTTCAGATAGCTTGTGATGTCAACCGAAAACGGGAGGTAACCGCCAATATGCTCGGCAATATCTTCACCATTTACTGCTACCCAGCTTTGGTGCATCACGCCTTCAAATTCAAGAAAGAACTTCTTTCCCGTAGTATCGCCCACTTCAAAAAACTTTTTGTACCAGCCATAGCCCTGCCACTGATTGTTTACTACCAAAGGTTCAACACGCATGGTGTGGGGTATTACAGCAGCATCCCATGGCGAAGTGCCGAAATGGATATCCACTGCTTTTTTAAAATACCAGTCGTTGCCAAAGTTTTCAATTTTGCGGATGGGTTCTTTGGGCGTGGTCTGGCATCCTGCGAGGAGGAGCAGGCTGATAATGGTTAGAATGTAATAGTGCTTTTGCATTTTATCAAGAATTTTGTTTTTGTCACTGATTTCTCAGATTGTCATATACCAAAAACCCTAACCAAAATCAAAAAATACACGTATTGATTTGGGCTAAAGCCCGAATAGTCAGTTGTTGACTTACCACGGGCTTAAGCCCGTGGTAAGTGATAATCAACATATTTCTGGACTTTAGTCCAAAACGGTACTTTTGAAATGGCCTTAGTTTTTGTTGTAATCTTCATAATCAGTGGCTACTTCATATTTTAATTTTGTATTAATAATTATCCAAATTAAAAAACTCAAATGCCGGTAATGCCTCGTTATTATATTCCGCATCAAAAAAAGTGGCATTGTCCCAGTGTGAACCTTTGCCCCAACGTGTGCTGCAAGAGGTCGATATCCATGCCGGCTCCCAGTAAATCACCCCTTCGCCGCCGCCTTCGATGGTGAGTTTTGTGAGGTCAAGTAAATAATTCAATTGTCCTTCCGGAGTAGCAGGATAACCCGGAATTAAAGCATCCTCACCAAGGATGTTGCCCGCCTCATCGGCATTTTTCATGGTAAAAGGATAGGCTGTTTCGACGATCATCACCCGTTTATTGAAGAGTTTTTTCAAAGAGTCGATGGCTTGCGGAATATTCTGAAATTTATACTCCGACCATTTTGGATAATATGACAGGCCAATCCATTCAAAATCATCCAGTCCGTTTTTCATGGCTTCGGTAAACCACCAAAAGGCGTTTTCGGGCTGGGCGATGTGTATCATTTTTTGGGTAGTTCCCGAATTCTGTTTGTTAAAAGCATCCACCGCTTTCAGGCCTTTGTTCAACAGGAAAATGTTTCTTTCCCAATTTATGGCATCCACCACCATCGAATCCCTGGGCTGGAGAATTTCTATATTCGTTTCGTTGCCCACCTGGACCAATTCGGGAGCCAAGTCGTCTGTGGATAAATCCATCAAAGTTTTCAAAGTATAATTGTAAACCGAATCCCCAAGAATTTCTACATCATCAATATCTTCCCAGGCTTTGGGAATAATCTGCTTTTGAGGGTCGGCCCAATCGTCGGAATAATGAAAATCGAGCAACACCTCCATGTTATTTTCCTTTGCCCTTTGGATGGTAAGTTTTACATCTTCAAAATCGGAATAATCGGTCCAATCCGGCGAATGCCACAACCTGACCCT